>JAZRGI010000229.1:0-3398 GCA_045644105.1 Eubacteriales bacterium
CCCTCGGCAATTTCGCAAAGTAGCTCGTCACTGATCACCACACCGTAATCGCTATACGAAAGCCGTTTCGCATAATCGCTCAATGCCGGCATGGAGTCGGCAAAATCGGCATCGGTGAACTCTTTTGAAAAGTTGTACTCGCTCTGTGTTCCGTACTGATAATTGTATTTATGATAGGTGGCGTCATAGCTTACCGTTGTGGAATGGGTGAGATTGAAATTGTTTGCCTTTTTGAGTGCCTCCTGATATTCGACTACGTTAACGTAAATTTTATCTGCGGCAATGTCAAACGAGGGGATCAACTCCTGTACCGTGGTTGTTGTCGAACTCATTTCCACGCCGTTTTTCTCTGTCGTCAGAGTGATCGAAAGTTTGGCATCCGAGTAATACGTCAAAAAATGAATTGCCGTAGCCACCCGAAAGCCTTCCTCGGTAAACAGGCACTCGGGATACAGATGATTGTCATAAAAGTATTTTACCCCCACCAACTCGTAGGTAACTCTGCCAATCATGATTTGAGATACCTGCAAATAATCCTTCCCCAGAATTGGTTGATAGGAGATGGGAAGATACAAGAACACCTCGTTCACGTCGGTCGGATAGCGCCCCAGAATATCGTTGCCGTAATGCTTTGCGTACACCGAATGCCCGTAAACACTTTCCCATCCATAGGAATCGGTTCCGTAGGGAATGGTGATGGAATTGTAACCGCCCTCGTCCAAAAGTTGGTCCGGATACAGATAGCTCTTCGCGCCGTAATCGCGGGCAAGTCCCTCAAGCTCCGCCTTGTCAAACACCTCGCCGCTTGGTTTGGCAAGCACCACTCTGCCGTCGATATGCGTAAACATATAGCTTTTCTCAAACAAGCCGTCCGCCTCTCCGCAAGCCGAGGTAACGCCAAAAATTCCAAGCGTTCCGACAATCATCAAAAGACACAAAAACAGGGAAAGTCGCGGCTTTGCGGCAAACATCGTCCTGCCAAGTGTCAAACCGTTGCGGATCTGACGTCTGCGCGCACCTTTTTTGTTGGGTGCGATTGCAGGCGCCGGTTGCTCGGCTTCGGATTGGCGCACCGCACTCTTGACGTTGCAATCGGATTCCACCGCTCCGTCAAAAATACGGATATGCCTTGTAGCGCATTCTGCCACCTGCTCAAAATTATGGGTAACGACGATCAGAAGCTTATCTCTTGAAACCTCCCGCAGAAGATCAATGATCTCCTTTGAGGTCTGCGAATCGAGATTTCCGGTCGGCTCGTCGGCAAGAATAATTGGGCTATCCTTTGCCAGTGCACGCGCGATGACCGTCCTCTGCTTTTGTCCACCCGAAAGCTTGCTTCCCTTATGTCTGACGTGCGAGGAAAGACCGACACGCTCAATCAGCTCCATCGCCCTTGCACGCCGTTCTTTTTTGTTGTCAATGTGCATCAAGGCAAGCTCTACGTTCTGCAAAACCGTAAAGCTCTCAATAATGTTATAATCCTGAAAAATAAAGGAAATGTAATTTTTTCGATACTCCTCCCATTCGGGTTGCAAATAATGTGAGGTCGGTTGCCCCTCTATATAAAGCTCACCCTCTTCGTAAGAGTCCATACCGCTGATCACGTTGAGAAGCGTAGACTTTCCCGATCCCGATTTGCCCGTGATCGCAACAAACTCGCCTCGGTCAAATGACAGATTTACACCGCGGATACCAACCGCAACACTTCCGTTGGATATGTAGATCTTTCCAATATCCTTCAATGTCAGTAATGCCATAGATTCTCCTTTCCATGTCGCATGCTTACGTTGCACCGTAGTTGCCCCCTTCAAGGTGCCCCTACAGATAAAGTCGTTTTTTTTGAAAATAGGTTACAAGTGACCGTCATCTTTATTATAACGCGTTTTGGAATATTCGTCAAGTCATTTTTTCGTCAAAGGCTATTGCGAAAGCCACAAAAATGGTGTATAATAATGACAATGACATTCATTTGGAAGGACGATTATGCAAAGCAATCAAAACGATCTTCACACGGTGATGTATCAAAACGACATGATCACCTATGCCTATAGCCGATATCTCAACCATACCCCCCGCTTTTTGACAAAGGACATGGTTGAGGATCTGGCAAGGGATTGCCGCGTCAGTGCCGAAACCGCCTTTCTTTCGCTCTTTTCGGCGGCTTGCGGATTGGATCCCGACACCACTCCGTCCCACCGAACGTTGGAACGTGAATACCTTTACAAGGGTGTTCGACCGTTAGATCCCGCAACGTACGCCGACGATGCCTATTGCAAAGCCGTTTTGTTTTCGGATCAACGTCTTGGAAACTGGGAAATGAAAACCGGCTTTTACGCCCCTTACGAACCCTTTGTATGGAATCACCCCATACTGACACCCGATTTCCGAGAAATACCGCAAATCGGATATTTTTGCGATGAATTCCGCTTTCCTGCCATTTTGGAGAACGGAGTGGAATGGATGACGGTGACACCAAATGAAATTGAAACCATGCGACAACCGATCGCAAACGCGCACGGAAACGTCCTCACACTTGGTCTCGGTCTTGGTTATTTTGCCTTTCATGCGGCACAAAAGGACGACGTGAGCAGTGTAACGGTAATCGAGCGCGATGCCTCGGTAATCGAGTTGTTCCAAACACATCTCTTGCCGCAATTTCCAAACCGTCAAAAGATCCGCGTAGAATGCTATGATGCGTTTGACTACCTTTCCCCCACTCGCATAAGCGCGTATAATTCCGTCTTTGCCGATCTATGGCACGATCCGTCCGACGGACTTCCCCTCTATCTGCGCCTGCGCCGCATCCAAAAGCAGTTGGGCGGCAAGGAATGGGACTATTGGATCGAGCCTTCGTTGCTCTCTTCTCTGCGGCACATGGTATACGACCGTATCACCGATCCAAACACCCCGCTTCGGTTGGAGGGCGTATCGCATCGGGAGCTTCTCTCGGATGAATTTTTAAAACGTCTTGCCCCCGACGTAAAGGGAATCGATTAAAAAAAACGGTAGCCATCGCGGTGGGTGTATTCAAGCCCGCCATCCGATGACTACCGTTCTTATTACGTTATTTTCCGATCAATCGTTTTTGAGGCGCACAAATCCGCGCACGCCCTCATCAAGCCTTTGCTCGATAATTGCCGAATGATTGCGGTGATTGCCGACCGCAAGCTCCATTACACCGTTCTCAATCGCCAACATGACACCCATGCGAGGCGGCTTTCCCTCCTCGTAATCAAGAATGACCAGATCTCCCTCCTCCGGAATCTCCGCACAGGTATGCCAAAGCCTCATTTTTGGCAGACGGGCGTACGCCTCCCAGGCAAAGACACTTGCAAAGCTTGCCGGGACACGGGGATCGGGATACCGAATGGGAAGCTCAATGCCGGCGAGCCTCGTAC
>JAZRGI010000230.1:0-3750 GCA_045644105.1 Eubacteriales bacterium
AGTTTCCCGTCGGTGAAATCCAGGGAACAGCTTTTCTTTTACGGACATCCGCAAAACCGCTTTTGGAAGGTTCTGTCATCGCTTTTCGGAGAGGCGGTTCCACAATCGGTCGATGAGAAAAAGGCTTTTTTGCGGGCGCACGGAATTGCGCTTTGGGACATCATCGCCTCTTGCGAGATCGTCGGTTCTTCCGATGCGTCGATCAGGAATGCCGTTCCCAACGATCTTTCATTGGTACTCGATGTCGCGCCGGTTCGCGCCATCTTTACCAACGGTGCCACGGCGGATCGCCTTTACCGAAAATTTCTTCGAGACCGTGTGGGGATGGATGCCGTTTGCCTGCCGTCCACCAGTCCCGCCAATGCCGCATGGTCGACGGAGCGGTTGATGGATGCGTGGCGCATCATTTTGGATTGCTTACAGAAAGGAGATGGAGAGATGTGAAACGCAACGAAACGTTGGTGATCTATCCCGGCTTTTCCGAGAGCCGAGGCTTCCGTATGCGTATTTACGAGTCGGAGGTTTCTTTTCGGCACCGTGAATATTTTGAGCATCGACATTCGGATTTTGAAATCTCCTATATTCTGTCCGGCGGAGGCGTCTACCGTCTGCGTGACGGCGTGTGTGAATTCCACGCGGGTGACGTATTTGTGTTCGGAACCAATCAGATCCACTGTATTACCGATACCATGGAGGATGCGCCGACGGTCTTGTTGAATCTGCAGTTTGAACCGCGAATGATCTGGTCGCCCTTTTCCAATTTGTTGGATGAGGATTACCGCAAGCTTTTTAACGGAAAGTGCGAAAAACTGATTCTGGATAGCGAGGTAGCATCCTTTGTTTCCGAGAAATTGATCAGCATCCGACGGGAAGCGATCGAGCGCAAAGCCGGCTATCAAATTCTGTTGCGCGCCTATCTTTGCGAGATCATCGGAGGACTTGTGCGCGATATGGGACTTGAGATCGTGGAGGAAAAGCGCGACGCACGCCGCGAGAGCTTGATTTGTCTTGACCGCGCCATGACCTACATCAATGAAAATCTGGATAAGCAAATGACATTGGAGGAAATCGCGCGCCATGCGGGATTTTCACGCACGTATTTTTCCACTCTGTTCACTTCTTTTAACGGCTTGAGTCCCTGGGAATATATCATCATTCGCAGAATCGAGCAAAGCAAGGAGCTGTTAAAAGACACCGATTTTTCGGTGCTCGAGGTGGCAACGCGGTGCGGTTTTTCCAATCTTTCTAACTTCAATCGCAAGTTTTCGTGTATTACCGGTATGACGCCGCTCGCCTATCGCAAAAAAGAAAAATCGAAATATAGTATCAATTCTCCATAATAAAACAATAGAAGTTTTTTGAGGCGTTTGCTATAATAAAAGCAAACACGCGGCTCTTTCTGTGCTGCAAGTTGCACTTTAACGGGTGTTTTGCACGGGAAGAGCCTTTGCTTTTTGTTTGCAAGCGAAACAAAAACAGATACAAAAGGGAGGATCAGACATGGATAGCAAAAATCTGATGGCGGAGCAGACAAGACTTTCTTCTCTTGTCACCGCAGAAACGCAGCGCAAGACAAAGGAATCCGAAAAATTTGTTTGCATGGAAAGTCGATACGGCCAAGCCGAAATGCAAAAGATCCGCGAAATGCTCGCATCGGGCGACACCGAACGGAAGAACGAGGCGTTCCGTATGCTTTGTACCGATAAGTTTGATCGCTACGAAGAGGAACACAGAGCCGAGATCGACGCACGTATCGAAAAGCACCGCAAGGGTGACTTTACGCTGAAAGTGACCGATGCCGACGGAAAGCCATTGGCGGGCAAGTACGTGCGCATTCGTCAGACCGGACATGATTTCAAGTACGGTGCCAATATCTTCCTTTTGGATGAGTTTGTCGAGGCAGAGCGCAACCAAGCCTACCGCGACAACTTCCACCGTTTCTTCAATCTTGCCACCGTTCCTTTTTATTGGGCGGAATTGGAGCCGGAAAGAGGAAAGTTGCGCTTTGATGCCGACAGTCCTAAAATCTACCGCCGTCCCGCTCCCGACCTTTGCGTGGATTACTGCCGCGAAAAAGGCATTTTGCCAAAGCTGCATTGCTTGCTTTACGATAAGTTCCTGCCCAATTGGCTTCCCAAGGATGATCCGAAAGCCATGATGGAGCTGTACGAAAAGCGCTTTTCCGAGATCGCCGAGCGTTATGCCGGAAAGATGTATGAGTTTGAGGTCACCAACGAATTTTTGGACGAGTTCCGTTGGGGTAAGAGCTGCTCGGCTCTTTGCGGCGAGCGCGACGTAATGCGATGGGCGTATGAAACGGCAAGAAGGTATTTTCCCAACGAAACTCTGGTTCTCAATGAAGGTCCCCGCATTCCCGAGATCGCATTGCACGACTATCGAAGCTACTACTTTATGATGGTGGATTCTCTGATTTCCAAGGGCGCGTCCATCGATAAGCTCGGTGTGCAGAACCATATCTTCTGCGGCGCACGCGGTCCTCAAGAGGAGGTCATCTTCCAGTTCCTGCAACATTATGATCCGCAGATGTTGATGCGGGGTTGGGGATATCTTGGCGAGTTTGGTAAGCCCATGGAGGTTACCGAGGTCACGGTTCCCACCTTTGGTGACAGTGCCGAGGCAGAGCAGTTGCAGGCGGACGTATTGTGCGAGCTTTACCGACTGTGGTTCTCAATCCCGGGTATGGAAACGATCGTTTACTGGAATACCGTTGAGGGAACGGCGTATGCAAAGCCCGACGGCTCGGCAAACGAAAACAACGTGCGCGGCGGACTCTTCCATAGTGATTGCTCGCCCAAGAGAGCGGCAATTGCCATGCGCGATCTTTTTGAGAAGCTATGGCACACCGATGCAGAGGGCGTGACCGACGAGAACGGATGCATCACCCTGCGCGGATTTTACGGTGAGTACGATGCCGACGTCGAGGGGAAGACCTTCGGTATGGGGATTCATCGCGGAAGTGCAAATACCAAGACGGTTATTCTGTAAACACTATCAAGTAAGAGAGGATATAGATCATGAAATTCAATTCAAGAGAAGAGATCATTGCCTTAACACCGCTTTGGAAGGGCGAGCGTTTTCCCGACGGTAGACCACGTGTTCCGGACAAGTATCTGGAGGCGATGCGCAAGATGACCTTGGAAGAGCTTTGGAAGCCTATCTTTGTCAAGGGATACATTAGCCAGTTTGAGGGAGATCTGCGTACTCTGCACAACGATGGCAGAAAGTTGATCGGTCGTGCCGTTACCTGCTCCTTTGTTCCCACGCGTCCCGATCTGCACGACGTTGCCTTTGCACAGGGTGCCGCCGAGGGCAGAAAGGGCAACTACAATCAGTGGGTTATCGACTCTTTGGTGGGCGGCGACGTCGTGGTTGCCGATATGTACGACAAGATTTTCAAAGGCACCTTCCTGGGCGGAAATCTGACCAAAGCCATTAAGACCAAGACCGGAAACGGCGGTGCCGTGATCTGGGGCGGTATCAGAGACACCGAACAGATGAAAAAGGTTGAAGATACCCAAGTTTACTACAGAGGAATTGACCCCACACCGATTCGTGATTTTATTATGACAGGCTACAACACCGTAACAAGAATAGGCAATGCAGTTTGTTTGCCCGGTGATGTTGTTTTCGGTGCAGGCGGCGGAGTTCTTTTTATACCAAGTCACCTTGTTGAAGAAGTTGTTGGCGGTGCCGCAAAAACTCAGGTAAAAGACCTATTTGGATTTGAAA
>JAZRGI010000231.1:0-2518 GCA_045644105.1 Eubacteriales bacterium
CGAACGCGGATCAGACCGTGCATTTCACCCGAATCCTCATTGCGGAAAAGCGTGGAGGTTTCGCCAAGACGCATGGGCAGGTCGCGGTAGGAACGCTTCTTATTCAAGAATACCTGGTATTGGAAGGGGCAGGTCATGGGACGGAGGGCAAAGCACTCCTTTGTTTCATCGTCGGGATCGCCCATAATGAACATACCGTCGCGGTAGTGATCCCAGTGTCCCGAAATGCGGAAGAGATCTCTCTTTGCCATCAAGGGCGTCTTGGTAAGCAGATAGCCTCTCTTCTGCTCCTCGTCCTCTACCCATCTTTGCAGCGTCTGAATGACACGTGCGCCCTTGGGGAGCATGACGGGAAGTCCCTGTCCGATCACGTCTACCGTGGTAAACAATTCAAGCTCTCTGCCAAGCTTGTTGTGGTCGCGCTTGAGTGCCTCCTCCTGTTGCGTAACGTAGGCGTTCAGTTCGTCTTTGGACGGGAACGCGATACCGTAAATTCTTTGCAACATCTTATTTTTCTGGTCGCCCTTCCAATAAGCACCCGTACATTGCGTCAGCTTGAATGCCTTGACGGCACCCGTACTGAAGAGGTGCGGTCCTGCGCAAAGATCGGTGAACTCACCCTGGCGATAGAAACTAATAACGGCATCCTCGGGAAGCTCCTCGATGAGTTGAACCTTATAAGGTTCATCCTTCTCTTGCATCAGAGCGATCGCCTCCTCACGGGGCAATTCAAATCTTTCAATCTTAAGGTTCTCCTTGACGATCTTCTTCATCTCACCCTCAAGCGCTTTGAGTGCGTCGGCGGTAAAGGGAACGTCGGAATCTACGTCATAGTAAAAACCGTTGTCAACCGCAGGGCCGATGGTCAGTTTTGCCGTGGGATACAGACGCTTGACCGCCTGCGCCAGGATATGTGACGCGGTGTGACGGAACAGATGCTTGCCCGCCGCGTCCTCAAAAGTGAGCAGTTTGACCTCATCACCGTCACAAAGCTCGGTGGTAAGGGCAACCGTCTTGCCGCCGATCTCGGCACCGATAACGGCTCTGCTGATCAATTCGGCTTCTCTTGCCGCGTCGTAAACCGTTACAACGCCCTCAAGCTCCAATTCTTTGTCCTGAATCTTAACCTTCATAATATTCGTGATCTCCTTTTGATAAGAAAAATATTTTTTGAAATAAAAAAACGAACAGACAGAAAAACTCTGCCTGTTCGGGGTGTGGATGCTTCCGCACGGTTCCACCCGAACGTTTCACTCGTTCACGGTTTATTCCTGATGGTCACGGAGTGGTATCCCTGCCTCCTGCCGCAAAAAACCTCTCATCCTGCCCGTGGGCGCGGTTTTCTCTCTGTTGCGCGGTATTGCCGGACGTGTCTCCGATCGTAAAAATATGCTTGCGATTAACCCTTTTTGGACGCAGTGGGACGGTTGTACGCAGAGCGCGGATTGACAAACGCACGCCAATCCAGATCGCCTCTGTCGAGTGCCGTAATGATCACCTCTGCCGTAGCGATATTGGTTGCAATCGGCACGTTGTACAGATCGCAAAGACGCAACAACTCGGTTTCCACCTCGTCGGCTTTGGCATCGGGACGGGTATCTTTAAAATAAAGGAGAACGTCGATCTCGTTACAGGAAATGCGCGACGCGATTTGTTGTTTTCCACCCTGAATACCCGCAAGAAGACGTTCGATCACAAGACCGGTCGCCTCGGAGATATACTTTGCGGTAATGTTGGTAGCGCAGAGATTGTGCTTACTGAGAATACCGCAATAAGCGATGCAGAACTGTGTCATGAGTTCTTTTTTCAGATCGTGCGCGATAATTGCAATTTCCATTGATTATTTGTCCCCTTTCTCTCTCGTCCGTCGTTTGCACCGTTCTTGCCGCGTTCAAACCGACGCCGCAATCGGGCTACAAATGATTTTATATTATACCACACGTTTATCGGTCTTGTCAAGAGTTATCATGTATTTTTTCTCGATCGCCCGCAATTTATTCAAAAAAACGGAAAATTGAGATTTATGTGTAAAAAAAGCAAGCAGTGCCTGCAGGCGCGAGCAGCCAAGCCCCCATTCTATAAAAACGCCGCACAAGCGGACAACGTTTGTAGGGGGCAACCCCTACAAATATATATATCGAAATTTTAAGAGCGCGGGCAAGCGGGTTGGGTTTGCAAGCCTCCGTAGCCGCTTTTTTCTTTGCAGGCAGGAGGCGCAAAGAAAAAAACTATCAAAAAAGAAACGCCGTATAGGAGATTTCGTCGCCTGCGGGCGACGAGGAGGCTACGCGCCTCCACTGCGCAAGCTTTTTGAAAAAAGCTTGATCAAAAACTTTTATTGCGCCCGTTATCCAAAACAATGCAGTCGTGGTTTAAAGTCAGATAGCTTTGCGGTACAAAAAACGAGTTTTGGAAGCGGCGCAGGCGCCTGCCGATCAGGATGACACGTTGGCTTTTTATTGGAATATAAACCAAAAACGGGCGACCAATGGTCGCCCCTACCGAGTTTGGTTGTCTC
>JAZRGI010000232.1:0-3114 GCA_045644105.1 Eubacteriales bacterium
CGGGAACCCACTGCGACATGGGAAGAGAACCGTCGCTGGTTCCGCCACAGTTGGTATGAACGTGCAGATCTCCGTAATAGGGCTTACGCGCTCTGTAGTAGGTGTCGAGGAAGGTGAATTGATCTTTGGTTGCGGGCAGTACGCGATGGGAGTCGGCGGTATTGGTGTCCCATGCCTCATCATGCGCTTCCAAATAATCGGGAGCATCGGCGGGAGGGGTGGGAAGATGTCCGCAAAGTTCCGCAAAACCGTCAAATTCGCAATTTTCAAGCTTGACGTTGTTTCCGGTTCCGAAAATCGCAATGGCGGGGGAAGAACTTTGGCGCGAATCGGAGAACAAACAGTCGCTCACGGTCAACGTGCAGTTATCGTTGAACAAATGCGGAACCAAAGGCGCTTCATTTTGTCGGCTTGCGTTGATAAAGCTTGTGTTGGAAACCGTCAGATGCACGGCTTTTTCACCGGCATTGAAGCATCCCGTACAAACTCCGTTATAGCCGTTCATATCGGAAAAATAGGAGTTCTTTACGGTGATCTCACTGGCGTTTCCATTGGCGGCACAGTTGGAATAGGTGCGCGGCTTTTCGGAAAAACCAAAGACCTGACCGGTCGAACCGTAGCAAATATTATCAATCGTAGTCTTGCGAGCATTCAAAAGGATGAAGTTTCCGGCATAGTCGTAATCGTAGTAGCCAACGGCACGCACGTTGGTAATTTCCACTTCGCGCTCAAGATCGCCGTTGGGATCGGCTTGTACGAATTGGTGGATGGGCCAACCGCAGGGACCTTTATAAATAATGTTGCGGAACGCGACAAAACAAGCACCGCCTTTTCGACGCACGTCACGGAAACTGATGCTCTCCAGGGTGATACCGTCAAAAATAACCGTGGTAGCGGTGGGAACCTTGATGAACATTCTTCCGTGCCAGAACGAGCCGGGGAAGCAGGTTTCTTCTTCCTCATCTGCGCGGGCATCGTTCAACGCAGGCATTTCGCGTCGATCGGGGGAAGGGAGATTCGGATTGATACCGGCGCGGTTGCCAAGAAGAGTCAAGGGCTTGTCAAATTCAAACAGATCCACCTTGTGTTTGCCTTTGGAAAAGAGAACGACAGGGGTTGTAAATTGCTCGTAGGAAAGTCCTTGCAACACCTCACTCGGAAGTGTATCGGCAAATTTGTTGGCTTCTGCCAGGGATGAAAAGAGGTTGACGCCCTCGGTTACGGCATACGTAACGCCCATAAAGGTAAATTGATCCTTCGGCGCATTTTCAAAGTCGCTTTGTACGGCAAGATATCCTTTGGGTAATGCGATCATTTGTGGCTTCTCCTTTGTGTCGTTTTTTTTGCCGTCTGCAAAGGCAGACGTTTTACAATAATATTTTAGAACAAAAAAAGAAGTTTGTCAACCGTTTTTTTAATAAAATTATTTTAAATTAAAAATGAGTAGAAACTTTTAAAAACAATTGAAAAATGACAAATTTTGTGCTATAATGTCAAGGTTGAAAAAATATAAAAAAATTATAAAAACTTTAAAAAAACTCTTGACGAAATCGCTTTAATGTGTTATCATATTAAAGTATTAAAATACAGTACTGACCGATGCCGAAAGGAGATCGATATTACATGGAAAAATTTGAGCAAGAATGTTTTCATATGTTGTTTCAGGCAATGCTTTCATTGCAGAGTGAAGAGGAATGCGCGGCGTTTTTAGAGGATCTGATGACGCGCAAAGAGATGGAGGACGTGGCACAACGTCTTGCGGTTGCAAAAATGCTCTCCGAGCAGGCGGTCTACAGTAAGATTGTCGAAAAGACCGGAGCCAGCACCGCCACCATCAGCCGTGTCAATCGCGCCTATAACTACGGAACGGGTGCTTATTCCAAAATTTTAAAGAGGATCAGTGGAGAAAAGGGATGAGTTTTTCGGAACGAGTATTAAAAAATACAGAGCGGGCTTTGTACCGTTTGCGTGAACTTTACCAAAGCTACGGCTACGCGAGATATAAGGTCAGTAAGTTTGAGGAATACGACCTTTACGCCCACAATAAGAGCTTTCTTGTCAGTGAGCGGATTTTAAGTTTTACCGATACCGATGGTCGACTGATGGCGCTCAAACCCGACGTTACACTTTCAATCGTCAAAAACGTAGACGACGGAGAGAGATCTACGCATAAGCTTTACTATAACGAAACCGTTTACCGTACGTCTGCCGATTCGGAGGGCTTCCGTGAGATCATGCAAACCGGACTTGAGTGTATCGGACGGATCGATCTGTACGCAATGGGTGAGGTTTTGATGTTGGCGCAAAAGAGCCTGGCTCTCATCAGTGACGATTACATTCTTGACATTTCCCACATGGGATTTTTGTCGGGACTGTTGGAGGCGATCGGCGTTGGCGGCGCCGACGCGGAACGTCTTTTGAGCTATATAGGAAACAAGAACACTCCCGCGATTCAGCGCTTTTGTCAATCCCGCGGTATCGATGCACAGACCGCAAAGTTGATTTGCGACGTAACCGATCTCTATGCACCGCTTTCGGAGGCGCTTGAAGTCGTTCGTCCCTTTGTAAAAGGTGATGCGATGCAGAGCGCTTATGCGCAACTGTGCGGCATTGCCGAATTGTTGGAGATTTACGGTTGTGCCGATCGTGTTTATCTCGATTTTTCGATCGTGAACGATATGAACTACTATAACGGAATCATCTTTCGAGGATTTATCAACGGTATTCCGGACGGCGTACTTTCGGGAGGTCGTTATGATAGCCTGATCCGCAAAATGGGGAAGAAGGGTGATGCTATCGGATTTGCGGTCTATCTGGATCAGCTTGAGCGATACGGTGCCGAGGAGTCGCAATACGATACCGACGCGCTTCTGCTTTATGATGAGAAAGCCGATCCTGCCGCGATCATGCGTGCCGTTGAGGCGTTTCGCAAGACGGAAATGCGCGTTCTGACACAATGTGGCGATGCGGCAAATATTCGTTATCGAAGCCTTTACCGTATCACCGAAGGAGGGTTGATGACGATTGAAGCAAATGATTAATATTGCATTGCCAAAAGGGCGGCTTGGTGAAAAGGCATATGCCATTTTTGAAAAGGCGGGATACGAATGCCCT
>JAZRGI010000233.1:0-4789 GCA_045644105.1 Eubacteriales bacterium
ATGCGAACGGACTGCGGTTTGCCGCCCTCTAATGTAAGGTGTATCAGAGCTCCGTTTTGTTGCTCTGCACTCACGAGAATTCCGCCGTATACGCGCAAGTGTCGGAAGGATGTCTTCTTGCTCCAATCGTTCGGCAGTGCCGGGAAGACGTGGAGATAGCCTTGATGGTTTTGCAGGAGCATTTCCTGAATAGCGTCGCAATAGCAGTAAAGGCTTTCCAGAGTAAAGGGACGGTATTTTGCACGAGAAAAGCCATAGTTCTTAAAGTCACCGTTGAGATGGAAGCCGTTGTCGGCAACAAAGCCCCGTGCAAAAGCGCGAAGCTTTTCGTAGGCGGCGTTTCCGTTGAGTGCCATGGCTTGGAGCTGCGCCGCCCAACCAAAGGAAAACCCCGTCCATTCGCCGGTTCCTAAGCGATCCAATTGCAAAAGGCTCTGACGATAGATCTTTTTATGCTCGTCGGTGTCGTAGTTGATCAAATGCAACGGATAGAGCGACATCAGTTGTGCGTGATGTCGGTGCGACTCGTGCAACTGTCTTTCGCGATCGAGCATCAGCGTTCCGTTTGGCGCGATCCACAAGGGATCAAGCTTGTCAAGGATCGCGGAATAGGGCGTACTGTCAAGCCCTAACTTCTCGGTATAACCTTTTAGTGTTTGGAACAGATAAATCAAGAGCGCTTGGTCGTAGTTGGTGTTGGGGATTAAGTAGGCTTTGCGAGAGTTGTCAAAGATTTCGGGAGAGGCGGATAGGGGAAGGTAGAGCTTGCCGTCCTTTTCCTCCAAGAGCGCAACGATAGCATCTGCCATTTCCTTGAAGAAGGGATAGGCACGTTCTCTCAAAAAGTCCTCGTCACCGGTGTAAAGATAATATTCGTCAAAGGAATGTGCTACCCAAATTGCAGAGGTGGGAAGATAGGAATACTGTTGCCAACCGCCCAAGGGATGTCCCTCGTAGTCGGTGGTTCCCGAAATGAGAAGACCGTCCACGTTGTAAAATTCCTTGGCGTGGGCACGGAAGGCGTCGCGCAAACTCCAAAGATAATCGATAAACGCCTCGCCCTCATCCAAAAGGTTTGCCTTCAGGTAGGATTGATATTGAAGCTGCGTGTTCAGATCGTGGTGATAGTCGCCCTTCCACGGAGGGGGCGCATCGTTGTCGGCAGTCCAGACACCTTGCAGGGGTGCGGGTGCATATCCCTTGCGGGAACAGGAGGCAAACAGATAGTAGGAGCGGTAGTAGGTCTTTTCTATGAGCGGATCGGGAAGATCGATTGCGGATTTTTTCCAATATCGATGCCACCAACGCGTATGCTTGCGTTTGAGGGCGTCGTAGCCGATGACGGCGGCATTCTCAAGGCTTTGCTTGGCGTCGGCAATAAAATCGGGGGCATCAAGGTTGCTTGCTACGGTGTAGTAAAGCTCGCGGTAGCCGTCATATTGCTTGCAAAGCACGATGATGCCAAAGCTCATGTCGGTCAGCGTTTGTTGGACGTAGTAGGTAAATTCTCCCTCCGAAAGCATTTCGGCGGGTGGGTAATCCAAGCTCTTTGTGGTGTTGTCGGGGAGTTGTCCCTTTTCGGCGGCACCGGAGAGATAACGCGGCGGGCGCAGACTCAAAGAAAAGTCACCCCATACGCGAGCAACACCGATGAATTCGGTAGCACTCATAAACAACTCAAGTCTTCCAATCTTGCCTTCTTCGATTTCCACAGTGGCAATCGCGTCACGTAATGACAGATAAGAGGCAATGCGGTCGGTGGAGATCCCAAAATCCAACACCATGCGACCTGCCGTCAGCTTGGTGGGATAGGGGAGGTGGTAAATGGTTTCAAATTGGCGGTGTGCCTCTTGCCAATCCTCGTCGGAGCCACTTTTGACAAGACGAACGAGATTTTGAAAATTGAATCCCGGCTCCTGCGTAAAGGGGTGTTGGCGATTATCCCAAAGATCGGTGCGGTCAAGGGAAAGTCGCAGAGGACCGTTGCCGTAAATCAAGGTTCCCATTTTTCCGTTTCCAAGCGGAATGCCCTCGTCCCAATTTGTGATGCTATGTTCGGCGCGGATATCGTATTGTTTTTTTAACATATAGTGATCTCCTCTCGAAGGCCTTTTTATTATTATAACATGGCACTAGGGAATTTGCAAGGATAAAAAAGTTTTTGCAAAAAGTTTTTTATGGTGTTTTTTCAATAAAAACCGGCTTTTGATCATTTCGCTATTTACAAAATCCAATTTCCGTGTTATAATAAAATGAATTAAGACGAATTGTGTGAGCCGTTGTAAAAAAGTTGGCTTGCCGTACGTTTTTTTTGAGGAGGAAGATATGAGAAAAACATTTTTGAGTGTGTTGGCATTGTTGCTTGCCTGCATGATGGTGCTTTCGAGCTGTAATGGCGCAGGCACGAACGGTGACGAGAATGCGGATGAATCCACCGCGGCTCCGCAGGAAACCGAAGCCACTCCGCCCACAACCGATCAGGTGCCCAAAGAGGAGATTTTAGCACCGTTGTCCTATTATGCGATGGATAACGGCAATTATGTCGTTGGATTGGCAGGGGAGGACAAGAACTTTACCAAGGTTGTCATTCCCGATACATATAAGGGAAAAGACGTTACGCATATTCAGATGAACTCGTTCGCGGGAGCGACCAATCTGACCTCGGTAACTCTGCCGAAGAATCTGATTTTGATTGAAGAAGGTGCTTTTGCCAACTGTAGCGCACTGACCGAGATCATCATTCCCGATTCCACCACCGACATCGGTAAGCAGGTGTTTGAGAACTGTACGAGTTTGAAAACTCTTGTCATTGGTAAGAGTGTTGCCACTATCGGACACTCGGCGTTCAACAATTGCAAGAGCCTGACGACGCTTATCCTTCCGGACAGTGTTGTTAACGTCGGTCACTCGGCGTTCAACAACTGCACGGGTTTGACCTCGGTTACGCTTTCCAATAACCTTAAGGATATTAAGTATGCCGTTTTCAAGAACTGCACGGGTTTGACCTCGATTACCATTCCCGACAGTGTTCAAGGCATCGGCGCTTCGGCGTTTGAGGGTAGCACCGGCTTGCTTCAAACCGAGGGCGGCGTTACCTACGTTGGAAAATGGGCGGTTGACTGTGACAAGTGGGCTACCTCCATTAGCCTGCGTAACGATACCGTCGGTATCGGCGACGACGTTTTCTTCCGTTGTTTTAACCTGGCGTCGATCTCGTTGCCCGAAAGCGTTCTCTACATCGGAGAGCAGGTCTTCCGCGATTGTCGTGCACTGACCTCAATCACCGTTCCCAGTCGCGTGACCTTGATTCCTGCCCGTGCTTTCTTGGCGTGCGAGAATTTGACCAACGTTACTCTGCCGCAAGGACTTACCGGTATCGGACAGTCTGCGTTTGCCGATTGTAAGGCATTGACCACGATCAATGTTCCGAGCGGTGTTGGCGTCATCAGTGCGCAGGCGTTCGAGAATTGCAGTAAGTTGGAACGTGTCGGTTTGTCGGACGGATTGCGTTTGATCGGCGAACAAGCCTTCTACAAATGTACCAACCTGACCGATATTGAGATTCCGGCAACCGTTACCGCTATTTACCCTTCGGCATTCCTGCTTTGCTCCAAACTGATTCAGGTGGACGGCGGCGTTTCGTACGTTGGCAAATGGGTAATTGATTGCGACGTCAAGACGACGGAAGCTGTTTTGCGCACGAACACGGTTGGCTTGGCAAACGATTGCTTCCGCGATTGTGCCGCTCTGACCACAGTGGTTCTGCCCGACGGTCTGAAGAGCATTTCCAACAATGCCTTCTATTCCTGCGCAGCTCTTACGGGTATTACGATTCCCGAATCCGTGACCTATATTGGCGACTATGCCTTTGCCTACTGTGCTGCAATGACCACCGTTCAGATTCCCGACGGCGTTACCGCTTTGGGTGAGGGACTTTTCCTCTTCTGTCAGGGACTTCAGAGTGTCACGCTTCCCAAAAACATTACGACGCTCTCAAAGTATCTGTTCTATTCCTGCCTGCTTCTGGAGGACGTTACGATCCCCAACGGCGTTACCAAGATCGATGACAGTGCCTTCTATCAGTGTGAGAAACTGCCTTCCATTACGATTCCCGACAGTGTTACTTATATTGGCGAGTTCGTATTTTGGAACTGCGATGCTCTGACCACGGTTACGGTTCCCGATAGCGTTACGTACATTGGCAAGGTTACTTTTTACAGTTGTGATAATCTGGAGTCCATTAAGCTTTCCAACAATCTGACGTCGATTGAAGGAACGATGTTCTTCGTATGCAACAAGTTGGTTACGGTTGAGATTCCGGCAAGCGTTAAATCTATTGCGGATGCGGCATTCTATAACTGCGACGGGTTGAAATACATCGTCATTCCCGAAGGCGTGGAAAAGATCGGTTCTTCGGCATTCTGGGGTTGTGACGTTCTGGAGTCGGTTACACTCCCCAATAGCGTTACCGAAATGGGTAGCTCGGTATTTTATAACTGTCTTATGCTCAAGAATATCGTGCTCCCCGAGAATATGACGAGCATTCCGTCCTACCTCTTGACCGGTTGTACCGCACTTGAGAGCATTGTGATTCCCGCAGGCGTTACCGAAATCGGTATGCGCGCGTTCAATGTTTGCACCGCACTGACCACCGTTTTCTTTGAGGGTGATGCAAGCGCATGGCAGGCGATTAAGGTGGGCGAGGAAAATGCTCCGCTTACCACTGTAACCGTCTACTGTTATTCCGAGGAGCAACCCAACGTTGCCGGCAACTACTGGCACTACGTGG
>JAZRGI010000234.1:0-5423 GCA_045644105.1 Eubacteriales bacterium
CTATTGGTATTGGTCTTACAGCAGTCAGCTTGGCGATACCTCTGCAAAACAGTATGAGCAGGATGAGTACGCACTGATGATGGCAAGCACCCTGCAGAGTCAGTTGCGCGACGGTATTGATGACGTTCTTGAGTCGCTCAAGTCCTACGTTGCCGTGTGCGATGCGGCTTATGCAGAGAACAAAGATCTGGTTAAGTTGAGCGAAACCGATAAGGCTACCATTGATGCAACCATTGCCGAGTTGAAGGCAGTTAAGAATGAGTCTGCTTATATGTCCACCACCATGAACGTTTTCCTGGAAGACGTAATGGCTCCCGGTATGAAGGAGAAGGATATCCGCGCGGCTCTTGAGTTGATGACGATTTACAACAATTACCACCTGAAGACGCAGGTGGGAATCGAGTCGGGTGTGACCGCCGATATGTTGTTGGCGTTCCGCGATCAGAATCCCGGTGACTACTATACGCTCGGTTACCTTACCTTTGCGGCAGACAACAAGGAGTTGGCAGATCAGTTGGTTGGTTGCACAACGCTTGCGCAGTTCAAGGAAACCGTTCTCAGAGCACATTTTGAGGACAACTACAAGACCAGCTACAACAAGTTTACCACGCAGGTTGAAGCAACCGAAGCATTGAAGACTTTGACCGGAAAGACCGATACCTCGACCGGTTCCGCATTTACCGATGCGATCAAGGCAATCGAGGGCATGGGTGAAAAGGTTGACTACAAGAAGAGCGAAAATCCGCTTGCAGAAGAGGTTTCGACTTGGTTGTTTGATAGCAAGAGAAAGGCGTTTGAGTCCACCGTTATTGCAACCGAGGACGGCATTTACCTGATCGGTGTTGCGGCAATCAACGGCGACGTTGCAAGTGCCTACATCAAGATGTACGCGATGAAGGACGGCGAAACCCACGAGGGTGACGATACCTTCAAGAGCAGTATGTTGGAGTACCTGCTCCACGAGAAGGCTCACGAAGAGTCCGACCACGTTCACGAGGACGAAAACGAGGATGAAACCGAGGATGCGATCACCTATCAGACCGCCGTTCAAAAGGCAGAGGCTCTGAAAAAGCTGCTTGAAGCAGACGGCGCGGATATTGCGGCGCTTCTGACGAGCAACAACGCGGTTGTCATTGAGAACACCAGCACCGATAAGCAACCCGAGGTTCCCGAGCTTGTTGAGGATAAGATCGATTCCACTGTCAAGAAGGGCGATATCCTGATGGTGAGCGATTCCGGCGAGGCATACGTGATCTATATTGATGACGTTGTGGCAAAGAAGGTTAATTTCTCTTACGTAACTCTGAAGAACGACCTGTACTTTGACATTGTAAACGATCTGACCACCTCTCTAAACAAGGTTTATCCCACCGAGAAGACGCAGAACTACAAGCCCGATGCTACCGCAGACACCTTTGAGGCATGGGCATCCGCACACAAGGACGGCACTCTTGAGTTCACCCGTCTTGTCAACGATGCGAAGTATTTCGAGTCCACCAAGGACAACGTTACCACCTACAACGTTTACATGGTTTCCAAGGCAATGTCCCTCGATGAAACTCTTGTTTTCCACGGCGGATATCTTTTGAACAACGGCGACGGATACGCCGCTAAAGCAGAGGCAAACAAGACCTCTCTTGAGGGTAAGACCTATGCGGATTTGGTCAACACACTGTACAATATGGGCGGAACCACCTCTCAATCCGGCGGTATTAAGGAATCTTCACTTTCCGATGCAAATCTGAAGGCATGGTTCACCTCTGCAGACCGCAAGGCAAATGAGGTTGGTCTTGTTGAGAACGTTACCAAGACCGGTACCTACGTTGCGGCGTTTGTAGAAAAGATGCCCGCATGGCAGAGTGCCGCAAAGATCAACTATGTGGAAGATCAACTTTCGAGTTGGATTGACGGTATGAAGAAGGAATACACCGTAAACGAGAAGGCGCTGAACAAGATCGGTGCTCCCTCGACCACTGTTGCAACTACGACCGAGGCTCCCACCGAGGCGTCTACCGCTGCTACGAAGTAAGCGATCGGTCAAACAGGATAAAAAGCAGAATGGCATGGAGTTATCCGTGCCATTTTGTGCCAAAAAGAATATACTGTACTAACGAACGACGGAAAAGGAAGAAATGCAATGGTAATTGATCCCAAACAAACCACCGTAGCCTATCGCTGTCCGCATTGCGGAACCGGCGTTATCAGTGCGGTCAATCTGTTTTCTCTTTCGGCAGACATGGTAAAGTTGAAATGCACCTGCGGAAAGAGCGAATTGAAGGCGGTTATCTCCTCCGACAAGAAGATCCGCTTGACTGTGCCCTGCATGATTTGTGCAAAGCCGCACACCTTCACCCTGAACTCCACCCTGTTTTTTGACAAGGATCTGTTCTCGATGCAATGTCCGTATTCCGACATCAACATTGCCTGCATCGGAGAGGCAAATCAAGTGAAGGCGGAGTTGGCGCGCGGAGAGTTGGAGCTTTTGGATTTGATGGAGCAGAGCGGTTTGCAGAATTTTGAGAATTATCAGGAGGAGCGTGAGAATTTGAGCGATCCACAGGTTTTGGATATCGTGATGTTCGTCATCAACGATATGGATGCGGAGGGGAAGATTTACTGCAAGTGCAGTCCCACCGACAACGACAGACGCTACGATGCCGAGGTGCTTTCGGATTGTGTATGCGTCAGCTGTCGCAAATGCGGTGCATCTCGCAAGGTGCCTACCGATTCGCGTCTTGGCGCACACGCATTTCTGCACGCCGACGCACTGTATTTGGAATGAATTTTACTTGAAGATCAGGAAACGAAAAAAACGCCGCGGCTCGATCAGAGCTGCGGCGTTTTTTTTAATCTCTTGCCGATGCTTTCTTGCATCTTTTTGCCTAAAAATGCCCTTTTTATCACAAAAAATGTACTATAAAGTCTTTAATTTTGCGTTTTTATATGTTATAATATGTATTGCTAAAAACTTTCGGAATTGCGACGTGCCTGAAGAGGTGTGTGATTTCGACGTTTCGGCATTTCCGGTTCCAAAAAGGAGAAAATGATATGAGAAAACTAAAAACACGAATCGTTTCACTTTTATCGGTGTTGGTTTGTCTTTGCGCGTTGATTGTCGCGAACGGTTGCACGAAGGAGAACGCAGATGACAATCCACCCATGAAGCAAGAACCAACCGTACAAAAGCCGACGGCGCCCGATCTTGAGGAAGTGGTGATCGTGCGGAATTGGGTGGTTTCGGATGAGTGCCTGAAAATTTGCACCGCGGTGGAGAATTATTTCAAAAACACTTTGGGTGTTTCTGCATCCGTGGTGGCGGATAACAAATATTCGTATGAGCCCAAACAGGGCAAGTTGGATATCTTTATCGGTGATCCGACCGATATTGACATTGTCGCGCGTGTCAAGGAGAAGGCGACGGACACCAATGCTTGCTTTTTGCGGGAAGGTGATCAATTTGCCGTATATGCCAAGACCGATCAGATGCTCTGGCTCGGTATTCAACGATTTTTGAATGATGCCATCGACAACAACGTTTTCTCGATCCCGGAGATCTACGAAGATTATCAGTGTGAGCTTGCCGATTGTTTGAGATCGGGATGGAAACAACCCTTCCCGTCGTACGATGGCGGAAATCTTGACCGTACGCTTTATTCGGCGGGCGGCGGACTGCACGAAACCGAACTGTCGGACATCAGTTGGTTGCAGATTGTGCAGGATACGACCGAGGATGAATATCTGGCGTATCTTTCAAAGCTCGACGAGCTTGGTTACCAATGCACCTTTGAGAACTACATCGACGGAAATTATTACAACAATTACTACGACCATCTGGGCAACAACATCTACGTGTACTATATGTGCGAGATGGGTGCCGAAAAGGGAACCGTGCGTGCAGTGATCGATAACAGCAGCACCGTCAGTTTGCAGGAATTCGGTTACACTACCGATCCTTCCGAGCAAAGCACGTTTTATATGTTCAACCACAATAGCACCAGTGAAAATCTGTTTCTGATTCACTCTGCCGACAATAAATGGATCGTTTTTGACGGTGGAACCGAGGACTCGAGCCGCAAATTCGCACGCTCCCTTTATGAATTTATGGCGGAGCGATCGAATCTTGGAGCAGGTGAGAAGGTGGTGATTTCCTGTTGGTATATTTCGCACACCGACGGCGACCATTACAAAGGCTTTAAGCAGATGGTGGAGGATTACCACGGGAAGATTGTGATCGAACGGTTGCTTGGTAACGTACCCGATTTTGAGCGTACCGCAAAGCACAACAGTCACCGCGCGGGTTACCGCAGTTTGTTGGACACCATCAACAAGTATTTTCCGGATGTAATGTACTTAAAAGCGCACAACGGCATGAAGATTCAACTTGCCGATGCCGAGTTCACCGTTCTGATGACACAGGAGAACGTGGTGGACTATTGGGTGAACAATTACGATATTTTCAAATCCACGTGGAAGAATTGGTGGGAGTATTATACCGATGCGGAGGGCTATCCGCAGGACGGCAGAGGCAGTGTCAAGGATCTGGAATATTGCTTGGCGTATAAGAAATACGACTACAATAACTCGTCTATGATCACCAAGATCGATCTTGCCGGCATGACCATTTTGGAGCTTGGCGATGCCTTCCGTGCCGATCAATGGATGCTGCCGTATTACAAGGTCGGAACGCTTAACAGTGACGTTATCGTGGCGGCACACCACTTTTTCAATACCGAGATGCATCCGTTCTATCTGGAGTGCATTCAGGAGAGGAAGTCGTTGTGCTTCCTGGTGCCGTGTATGGACGACGAGAAAAACCACGAGTCGGGACTGGATTATGCCACCAATACGAAATTCCCGAAGGACCGTATTTACAATAGCTTGAAGAAAGAGAATAACCAATTCTACATTACGGCGGCGGCGGATAAAATTTACGGTATCCGAAAGGTGAACGGACTTGTGACGATTGCCGAGGAGATCGACGCCAAATTCTCCTATGTCGGCAAGATTGATAAATACCAATAAAAACGACCGTTGCGCCGAGTATTTTCGTCAACGGATAACAAAAAACACAACAGTGAGGACAAGAAAATGAAAAAACTGATTTTGGTTCGTCCCGAGCAGAGCGGGGCGATGTTTGAAGAGCTTTGCGAGGCTTTGAAGACGACACTTGCGTCGCGAACCGATTTGGCATACGAGCTAAAGATCGGAAAGGCGGGCGGATGTGCCACCTGTACGAAAGTTTCCAAGAATGCAACCGGGAACACCGTTGCGTATCTTTTGAGCGACGGAGTTGTTGCCATTGCCGCAGAGAGCGCGCTTCTGACGCGACTCGGCGTACAACGCCTTTTGTCGGGAGTGATGGGGGATCTTGCGGAGGGAGAAACCCTCTGGGATGCATCGGCGCACGTCGGTGACGGATGGAT
>JAZRGI010000235.1:0-3798 GCA_045644105.1 Eubacteriales bacterium
ATTGCCGCGTTGTGATCGGGAATGGCGGTTTCGATCTCGTATTTGTCGGCGTTGGGACGCTTATGCGTCAAAGAGCCGCTGGTGGGCGTAATGCCGATCTTTTCGCAAATACCTTTTGCAAGGACGTTGCCGTTGTCCATATCGAACAGCTGATACTTCAAAGAAGAGCTGCCCGCATTGATAACCAGAATTTTCATGTTGGTTTTCCTCCTGTTGCTCCCGCCGATGATGCGGGGCGATTTTTTGTTCTTTTCGCGAGGAATCCCCGCAAAAATCATATCACTCTATATTATAAAACAAAACGGTAAATATTTCAAGACAAAAATACAAATTTCTTTTGTATTCTATCAAATTTTAAGGTCAGTTGTTGAAGGATCCTTTTTGAGAAATCTTCTCCTTGAGCCGATCCGACAGTTCGGTGAACTGTGCGATATCCAACCGCTCACCTCGGATGTTGGCATCGTGTCCGCATTCTGCGATTACCGAGGTGATGTCCTCACGCGTCAATTCGGAAAATCCTGCACCGAGAGCATTGGCAAGTGTCTTTCTGCGTTGGCCGAACGCCGCCTTGATGGTGCGGAAAAGCATTGCTTCGTCGTTGGGGCGGTAGGGCTTTTCCTTGTGGAGCTTGATGCGAATGACGGTGGAGTTGACCTTGGGTGCGGGAACGAAGCGATCGGCGGGGACGGTAAAGAGCTTTTCGGCTTCTCCGTAGTATGCCAACACTGCGGTGATGGCGCCGTAGTCCTTGCTTCCGGCTTTTGCGCAGAGTCTGTCGGCAACCTCTGCCTGGATCATAATGGTGATGTATTCAAAGGGCAGACCGCTTTCCAAAAGCTTCATCAAAATGGGGGTTGTGATGTAGTAGGGAAGATTGGCACATACCGAAACCTTTCCCTCGGCAAACGCGGGGGCGAGCAGTGCCTCCAGATCGGTTTGCATGACGTCCTCATTGATGACACGAACATTGTCAAACTCTTCAAGGGTATAGCCGAGAACGGGAATCAAACCGCGGTCGATCTCAAGCGCGATCACCTGCTTGCGGCGAAGCGCCAGTTCATAGGTCAACGTACCGATGCCGGGGCCGATCTCCAAAATCGTACTGTTGGGATCAAAGCAACACTCCTCGGCAATGTCCTCTACGACCATGCGGTCGGTCAAAAAGTTTTGACCAAACTCCTTATGGAAGGTCAGATGGAACATCGACATGATCTGTCGCACGGTTTTGATGTCACAAAGATTCATCGTAGGTCGTCCTTTCGTTTTCTCTTACATTGTTCATATTTTAACATATTTTCCACTTCAAATCAATAGTAAAAAACGATACTTTGAAATTTTTTTTAGTTTTTTATAAAAAAAACTTGACAAAATCAACTTTATCGGCTATAATAGATGCGTTGCCTTTTTAAACAGAATATTGCTGGTGTAGCACAGTCGGTAGTGCAGCTGATTCGTAATCAGCAGGTCGTGTGTTCGAGTCACATCACCAGCTCCAAGCACTGCAAATTATTGCGGTGCTTTTTTTATCGAATCCGCATGACTGCGTGATTCGTAATTTGCCCTGTGGGCAATGTTGCATCAGGTATACGAGGCAAAGCCGAAGTTGTGTTCTGAGTCACATCACCGACTCCAAAACGCCCAAACGCGAAAGCATTTGGGCGTTTTACTTTTTATCTTTTCATTCTTCACTTTTCACTATTACTTAAACAAAACCCGCCTTTGAGAGAAGGCGGGTTTTGTTTGGTTTATAAATCTTTTCGTACTCTATCAGATCATGGACATGATCAGGACGATCAGGATAATTGCGGGGAGAACGTAGGTCATATAGGGACGGAGCCACTTGGGAACGCACTTGCCCTTTTCGCCGCAGTTGACTTCCTCAAAATAGTTGTTCCATCCCCAACCGTAGCGCGTGGTGCAGAACAACACGTACAACAGGCTACCCAAGGGGAGCAGAACGTTGGAAACGATATAATCCTCCAGATCCATAAAGCCCTTGCCAAACAGAGTAACCTCGCCCCAGAGATTGAAGCTGAAGATGCAGGGCAGGCAAAGGATGCTCATGAGTCCGATGTTAATCAGTGCCACGGTGCGTCTGGAAAGCTTGGTCAACTCCAACCAGAACGAGATGATGTTCTCAAATACCGCAATGACGGTGGAGAAGGCGGCAAAGATCATAAACAGGAAGAAGAGTGTGCCAACAATGCGTCCACTGGGCATTGCGTTAAAAATAGAAGAGAGAGTGGTGAACAAAAAGCCTGCGCCAACCGTTCCCGCGTCTGCTGTAACGCCGTTGTTATAGGTGTAGCAAGCGGGGAAGACGATGAGTCCAGACATCAGAGCTACGCAGGTGTCAAGCGTGATGATGGTGGTCGCCTCACTCAAAAGACGGCGCTCCTTGCCGATATAGCTGCCGAAGATGGCGATCGAGCCGATACCAAGACTGAGCGTGAAGAATGCCTGCCCCATAGCGGCACTGATGACGGTGCCAAATCCTTCTTTCTTGACGTTTTCAAACGAGGGGATCAGATAGAATTTTAAGCCCTCTGCGGCATTGTCAAGCCTCAACGAGTAGATTACAAGACTGAACATCAGTACAAAGAGTGCGATCATCATCGGTTTAGTGATCTTCTCAACGCCCTTTTGCAGACCGAGCGAGCAGATCAAAAAGCAGACGACAACGACACCGACGGTGGTACCGATCATCAAAGGGGTGTTGGTGATCATGTCGCCAAAGACCTTTCCAAGCGCCTCATCACCCTGTGCCGTCATGATCGAGCCGTTCAGATATTTGAACATATAGATGACCATCCAGCCCGCAATGGTGTTGTAGAACATCATTAAAAGGTAGTTGCCGGCGATGCCGAGATATTTCATCCAATGCCATTTTTGTCCTTTCTTTTCCAATACGTCAAAGGAGGATGCGATGCTTCTCTGACTTGCGCGTCCAACCGAAAGTTCTGCCGTCATAATGGGAAGACCGAGCAGAAGGAGAAACCCGATATAGATGAGGACAAAGAGCGCACCGCCGTAGCTTCCGGTGATGATGGGGAAGCGGTAGACGTTGCCAAGACCGATTGCACAACCTGCCGAGAGCAGAATGAAACCGAGGCGTGATCCGAGTTTTTCGCGTTGTTTCATGATTTGAATCCTTTCTTACTGTTATTGATTTAGTATTTCCTGCGCGGCGGAAAGAATTCCAACCTTTCCGCTTTCATAGGTGAGTCCTCCCTGGAAGAATGCCGTGTAAGGGGGGCGAAGCGGGCCGTCTGCCGAAAGCTCGATCGAGCTGCCCTGTGTAAAGGCGCCTGCCGCCATAATGACCTGATCACTGTATCCCGGCATTGCCCAGGGTTCGGGAGTGACAAAGGAGTCTACGGGAGAACCCTTTTGAATACCGCGACAGAAGGCGCAAAGTCCCTCCGGGGTTTGTGTGATGACGGTTTGAATGATGTCATGGCGTTTCTCGTTCCAGTGGGGTTCTACGGGGTAGCCAAGTTCCTCAAAGACATATGCCGCGAGATGTGCGGTCTTGAGAGCCTGTGCGGTGGTGTGGGGTGCGTAGAAGAGTCCTTTGTACATGGGTTTGTTCTGTCCCATCGTGGCACCTACCTCGGCGCCGATACCAACCGAGGTCAATCGGTAGCTTGCAAGCTCTACCGCGCGGCGCGTGCCTGCAAGATAGCCGCCGGTTTCGGCGATGCCGCCGCCGGGATTTTTAATGAGCGAACCGATGACAAGATCGGCGCCGACGGCACAAGGCTCGATCGTTTCCACAAACTCGCCGTAGCAGTTATC
>JAZRGI010000236.1:0-2279 GCA_045644105.1 Eubacteriales bacterium
CTGCAAGAGCGCCCTTGTAGGTAAATCTTCTCCAGAAAACCGACAGAATGATAACCGAACCGAACGCCGAGCCAAAGCCTGCCCATGCGTTTTCAACAAGGTTCATGATGGCTTGCGCACCCTCGCTCTTGCTCGATGCGATGAAATAAGCGACAACGGCAATGATCAGAACGACCGCGCGTCCCATCCAAAGGGTTTCGCGATCGCTGGCGCCCTTGCGGATAAGCGGCTTATAGATGTCCGACGTAAAGGACAACAACGCCACCAGGAGCTGACTGTCTGCCGTAGACATCGATGCCGCAATGATTGCCGAAAGCAGAATGCCCGAAATTGCCGCCGGAAAGAGATCTCTGGAAAGCCGTACGAAGACCATGCTCTGCTTTCCGTCGACAAGCAGACGGTCACCAAGCAAAACCCTGCCAAAGGTCGCCATCACGACCACCGCGCCGAGCGCCAAAACCACCCAAATAATGGCAACGATTGCCGATTTTTTGACCATCGACGGCTTTTCGATCGCCATAAAGCGCACCAGAATGTGCGGCATACCGAAATATCCGAGTCCCCACGCAAGTCCGCTTGCGATCTCCTGCGGGGTTGCCGAGAAGAGATTTTTGGTGAAGGAATAGACCGTGCCGTCATTTGCGACGACCTCTCTGCCGAGTGCCGAAAAATCAAGCTCGCGTGTCAAAATTGCAATGATCGGCACCGCAAGCACGGCGATAAGCATCAGACTTCCCTGGAAGAAGTCGGTCCAACAGACCGCCTTGAAGCCACCGAGAAAGGTGTACAGAATGAGGATGACGGCAAAGATCAACATTGCCGTTTCGGTCTTCACGTCAAAGAGCGACGTGAAGACGTTTGCACCCGCCACGAATGCCGACGCCACGTAAAGCGTAAAACAAATGAGAAAAACAACGGCGCAGGTGACCTGCAACACTTTGCTTTTGGTCAAAAAACGGTTGGAAAGATATTGCGGCAGAGTGATCGAGTCGTTTGCCGCCTGCGAGAAGCAACGCATCCGACGCGCGATGAGAATCCAGTTAAGCGCGGTACCGAGCGCAAGACCGATGCCGATCCACGCCTGTCCGAGTCCGAAGGCAAGGATACTGCCCGGCAAGCCCATCAAAAGCCACGCACTCATGTCCGATGCCTGCGCACTCATGGCGGTTACCCACGGGCCCATGCTCTTTCCGCCTAAAAAATAATCCTTATCCGACTGACTTTTGGAACGTAGGAAGAACAACACGCCGATTCCGAGCATTAGCGCAAAATAAACGATCAGAACAATCAATTCCCAATTCATAGTCGTTCTCCTTTCTTAAATCGTTTCTTAACGTTTAGATCAGTGTTTTTTCTGTGCGATCTCCAAAAGGGCTTGTGCCATGAATGCGTCCGCGGGCATGGTTACGGTTTCTCCTGCACGGTTGCGCACGGCAACGGTTCCCTCTTCCACCTCTTTCGCGCCGATGACAAGCATGTAAGGTACCTTCTGCATCTGCGTTGCGCGGATCTTATAGCCGATGGTGTTGGAGGAATCGTCAAGCTCTGCGCGGATACCCGCCGCAAACAGGCTCTCGTAAACCTTCTTCGCGTATTCGACGTGCTCGTCACCGATGGGCAGAATGCGAACCTGCTCGGGTGCGAGCCACAACGGCAGTGCGCCGGCATACTTCTCGATCAGAAGTGCCAACGTTCTCTCATAGCAACCCATAGAGGTACGGTGGATGATATAAGGTGTTACCAACTGATTATTGGAGTCAACGTACTCCATGCCAAACTTCTTGGCAAGCAACATATCGATCTGAATGGTGACGATGGTGTCCTCCTTGCCGAAGACGTTCTTGATCTGGATATCGAGCTTCGGACCGTAGAACGCCGCCTCGTCGATGCCCACCGAGTAGTTGATGCCGTTTTCGTCAAGCAAGGTCTTCATGATGCCCTGCGCCTCGTTCCACTGCTCGGGCGTACCCTCGTATTTGTCGGTGCGCGCGGGGTCCCACTGCGAGAAGCGGAAGGTGCAATCCTCCTTCAGACCGAGGGTATCGAGCATATAAATGGCAAGATCAAGACATCCCTTGAACTCCTCTGCGAGCTGATCGGGGCGCAGAATGAGGTGTCCCTCGGAAATGGTAAACTGACGAACGCGGATCAGACCGTGCATTTCACCCGAATCCTCATTGCGGAAAAGCGTGGAGGTTTCGCCAAGACGCATGGGCAGGTCGCGGTAGGAACGCTTCTTATTCAAGAATACCTGGTATTGGAAGGGGCAGGTCATGGGA
>JAZRGI010000237.1:0-6345 GCA_045644105.1 Eubacteriales bacterium
CAAACGGATTATAACGCTAACCTTGATATTCTGTCTTCTTGCCTCGGCATTGACAATGCTTTCCTGCAAGCAACAAGCACTTGCTCCCGTCACCGTTGACCTTCTCAAGATCGGAAAAGCCGACTGCATCATCATCAACACCGGAAGCAAGACCGTCATGATCGATACCGGAGAGTCCGACAACGTTGCGGCAATTCGCGCATATATGCAAGCCCGAAACTACACCAAGATCGACACCCTCATCCTCACCCACTACGACAAGGATCACATTGGAGGTGCGGTCGAAATCCTCGCAAACTACGGCGTTACAACGGTGATAGAGCCTCACACCACAGACGTCACCGCCGAATACGTTACCTATCACAACGCCATCTCCGCCTTGAACGTTAGCTTATTGAAGCCGACCGAGTGCTACACCTTTGCGTATGACGACTGTACGTTTACGGTTGACGTTCCTCAAAAAAGCCGCTATAAAAACAAACATGACAACAATATTTCTTTGATGATATCCATGCAACACGGTGAAAAAAGCTTTCTCTTTTGCGGTGACGCGATGGAAAGCCGACTTGACGAATGGATCAACGCAGGGTACGGGCAACACGACTTTGTAAAGCTTCCCTACCACGGAAACGAGCTTGACAACTACGCCGCATTTCTCGACGTCTGTAAGCCAACCGATACAGTAATCACCTGCTCCAAAAAGAATCCGCCCGCCGATACAGTGCTATCGCTTCTGGAGCAACGCGGTGCCCGTGTCTATCTGACCTATAACGGAACGGTGCGCGCCGTTTCGGACGGCAAATCAATTTCGGTCATACAATAATAAATAATAAAGATAAAAAAAACAAGATCACTCGTCGAATGATCTTGTTTTTTTTGCAAACGCAGGTCGGATTTTCTTCGACCTGCGTTTTTGTTTTAAAGTTCGTATCCCTCGATAGACTCGTCGTCAATCCTCTCGCTCTGCGTTTCTTCCGCATCCTGCTTGGATTCTTCCAGATCGTCAAGGATGACGTCATTCTCGTTCAACTCGTCGGCAGAGTAGATCTCTCCGGTGACCGTATCAACGTACAGATCCTCATCGTCGGAAGGAAGCGAGTAATTGGGATTGGGGGCAGGCTCAATGAAATCCTCGTAATACCGCTCGTCATCGATTGTAAACGTGGCATTGTCATCCACGGTTGCGGTATCCTCAAGAAGATTCCCCAATGCCTCTTCGTCCTCAACTTCGGTTTCGTCCTCCGTCAGAGTGTCGGTGTCCTCGTATGCGTAATAGGCACCGTCCTCGCCGTACTCCTCAACCGATTCCTCCAAATCATCCTCAAAGAGCGATTCGATCGCCTCGTCATCGACGGGGATGAAGGTCTGCATCTCATCGTCGTTCGGGACAGGCGCGCCGTCTGCCGCGTCAAGGGTTTCAAAAGAAGCAACTGCTTCCTCATACGACTCATTTTCGGAAAGGTCTTCGGCCTTCTTTTCATCGTGAGCAAGGACTGCGTGACGGTAGCCGCGCTTTCTGATAATACTGCGATGAGCAAAATCAGAGGTGAAGATCAGATACATCAAAACGATCTGCGCAATCGCAACCAGAGTGCCCAATACAACCAAGAGAAGCATGGAGTTTTCGGGCAGGAAACGAATGGTGAGCGCGATCGGAAGCATCAGACTATAGCGCTTTTCCATCATTGCCTTTTTGCGCGATTTCATACGGCAGGCAATCAAAACGACAATTGCAATCAACTGACACAGGAAGGTGATTCCCAATGCGGCGATAAAGGAGGTCATCACAACGGTGGTGTCACCCAAGATCACGAAATCTGTGATACCCGACTTGTTGGAGTGGAAGACCAACGTATTGCCGTCGATCTCGGTATCCAGAATCGTCAACATACCCGTCTTTTCGTTAAAGTATGCCACCTGCAAGCCCTGATTGCCGCGAAGTGCCTCGGGAATGAGCAAACGGATCTCGTAAACGCCGTCAGGAGCGACCAACGTCTTTTCACCGTCGGAAAGCTTCAACTGGTAGTATCCCATCAGATCCAACGTTTGCAATGCTTCCAACGAAATGCCGGTGCCGTCCGATGCGATCATACCGTAGCGAATGGCATCGTTGATGCGGTCGATCAGATGCGCATAGCTTCCGTAGGGAGTCAAAATGAGTTGCGTTCCCTGCGGCAATCCCGCCTGGAAGGTCAACATATCGGATTCGGTGTAGAGATAGGTAACGCGAATATCCTTCATCGCCACCGTCGCCTCTATCGTCGTACTCAAAACCTTTGCCTCGGTATTGGCAGCATCACTGCGGATCTGTGCAATGGCGTTGTCACGGATGGTTGTCAAAGAGATGATACCCTGCTCGTCGAAGGACTTGGTTGCCAACAACTCCTCGTAAAGAGCCATCAGAGCGGCAATGTTGACGTCTTTTGCTCTTGCAACGGGAAGTTGTGCCGCAACGCGATTCAAAATTTCCTGAACCTCATCGCCAAAAGTGGTCGACGGGTAGCTCAAACGGTCGATATCGGCAATTGCCTGATCGATGACCGACTGAACGTATGCACCGTCGGTTCCCTGATTGATCTTATCCAGGAGCGACTGCTTGGTGTTCTCTACAAAGCTTTCCGCCTCGGTATCCAAGCGGTGCTTGAATACGTAACCTTGCGGATAAGCATCGTCCTTTGCCTTGATACAAATATAAACGTAATAGTAGGTTCCGGGAGAGAGTCCCTCAATGGTAAAGCGTCCGTTTTCATCGGGTGTCAGTAACTTCCACTGATCCTTGCTTACCACGATATCACTGACCGAGCAAAAATACAGAAAATCATACTTTTCAAGCGCGGTCTTGATCATTTTGATCACAATACTGCTTTCGGTAGGCATGATCTCGGCGATATGCTCGCCCTCGTCAATACCGTCGCGGTCATCCAGAACGGGAACGTCAGGTCTTGCCGCAAGTACGATGGTCATCTCGCGGTTTGCCGTTTCACCGCTCGCACCCAATACGGTGATCTGCAATGTCTGACCGAAAAAATCGTCACGCAGGGTGAGGACGTCGGTAATTTCCAACGTAACGCCATTGCAAACGATCTGATAGTTACCGCGGTCAAAGGTCAAAACCTCGTTGGTATAATCCAACGTATAGTTCGGCGCCGCGATCACGGGCAATGCCTTTGCAATCAGTACACAGTCCTGCGCATCTACGGTATAGATAAATTCTCCAACCACCGTATGACCGCAAGCCTCGCCGTTCCAAGCAACCAGCTTGTAATCAAAGTTCGCCGCAAGCTCGATTCTGATCCTCAAAACCGTTCCGTAGGCAATCTTCTCGTTCAGATAATCGTAAGAAACACCGGTATTGACATCGGTAACACTGACGGTGAAACGGTCACTGTCAAGAGCGGTATTCGTCTTGTCCTGAACCGAAACCGAAACCTGATAGGAATTTACACTCCACTTTGCATAGAGTACAGTGTCGGCATCAATATCCCATACCTTTTCATTGACCTTGCCTTCCGCATCGATCCATGCAACACTTCCCCACGTATCACCGTCTTTGGTGAAGAATCCGAGGAAGGTGTGTCCCTTATAGGAAGGCAGAACAAAGTCGGCGGGAAGCGTGAGTAGCTTGTCGAAGGTTGCCGTAAACGGATTGATGGAAAGGAGCGCGCCGTTGCCGTCAAGCGTTACGGTATAGCTATTTGCCTGCCATATCGCCTTCAGTGTAATGTCATCGGCATAAGTCTTTGCGTCCAATACGATCTTGCCGTCCACAGGCGTAAGTCTTTGACTGACCGAACCGCTGACAAGATCCCAACCAACCAATGTATATCCCTTGCGGATCGGCACGGGAATCGTCAATGCAGTGTCATAAACGTATTTTGTATAAGCCGACTGATCAAAGGTCAGTGCGGAAGAATCCACACCGTTCCAATCATACTGAATGTTATAGGTCTTGGGTGTCCATGTTGCCACCAGGGTGATCTCGTTGGTGGTATTGCCCTCGGCAAAGTAGGTCTGTCTGCTATCCAACTTCAACTGCTTGATGGCAGACGTCACCTCGGCGTTGATCTGCTTGGTAATGTTTTTGTCACCCACAAAAACCTGCCATCCCGCAAAGGTATAACCGGTGCGTTGCGGTTGGGGGATCTGAGTGGTGGTGTTGTAGACGTGCGTTGCCGAATAGCCCTCCATCGCTTCGAAGGCATCCAACGCCGCCTTATCATCCTCAAAACCCTTGTAGATCAACGTGTAGGTGATGGGGACGTAATATCTTGTCACCGTGTTTCTGTAGGGGTTGCCCGAGCCGGGAGCCTGGACGGAAATCTCATTGGAAAAATATGTGCTTGTGGCATACTTATCCGCAAACGGATAATATCCCGGGTAGGTAACGTTCTCACCCATAGAACCGTCTACCAACGTACCGGTCTCCGCCTTCCATGAAATACCGTGCTCATCCTTGCTCAAAAGAAGGTAGGTGTCGTATTCGCGGTCCTGACGGTAAACGTCATACTCTTCCGGGTTCCAATCGGGCATCAGATAGAGTGTGGCACCAACCTTGGGAACCGTGTTCTTATAAAGCTTTACGTGATCCTCTCCGGGCTTGTAGGGCAAAAGTGTGCCCGTCTGCGCGTCTGCGGACGGCAGGATCATCCAACCGTTGAAGGTATATCCCGACAGAACGGGAATCGACAGTGAAATATACTCGTTTTCATCGGTGCTATATACGTAGGTTGTCCCGCTGGGATTGGTGGTAGTACCCTCCGGCCATTGATGGTTAAGCTTGTCCCCGTTTACCCGTGCAGGCTCTACCTGAATGGTGTATTCTCTTGCCGAAAACGAAATGAAGAAGTCGGTTACCACACTATCCAGAGCCGCACTGTAGCTATAGATATTTTTCTCGGAATTGACGTTCATGTCGCAATCCAAAATCTGTTGATTTCCTTCTCCAACCTGAATCTGACTTTTCAACGATGAAACCGCGTATCCGGTTGCGGGAACAATCTCAAGTGTGACCGCACGATGTTGACCGTTAACAAGGTACACCACCTGCACGTCCTGCGGATTTTGCGGATCGGTTGCTTCCTGGGAAACGGGTTGTTGCAAAACGCCGTCTACTTTAAAAACGAAGGTACTGCACAGATCCTTGTTATAATGGAAGGTAACCGTGTAATTGTTGACTACGGCAGCGGCAACCGCCATGCCAAGCATGGAAAGAACGGTTACGATAAGGATCGCCGTAAGCAATATTTTATGATAGTTTTTTTTCAACATTTTTACGACCTCCTTACCGCACCATCACGATATCCCCGTCCGCGTCGCTGATGGCTTGGATCGCGTCAAGGGTAAAGTGATTTGCTTCTACAGTAAACTTTTTGGTAATTTCTCCGCTTGCGTAAAGCTTGAGTGTGGTTGCCGAGGGCAGGATCAATTCTCTGACCTTCAGGGACTCGATATTGATCATATCGCCTTCCTCAAAATAAGGCTCCAGAGCGCAGATATCTATGACCGCTACCGTGGGGTTCGTATTGACCATGGCGGGACGGTCGAACGTGGCGGTGTCTACGTCGTCTTGCTCCACGTATTCTTCCGCATACTCTTCCTCATAGGCTTCCTCATATGCAGGTGCATCCTCGGTTACAACCTCTTCGGTTTCGGCTTCCACCTCGGAATCGTCCCATACGTCTTCTTCGGTCACTGCACCTTCGTCCTCGTATGCGGGCTCGTCGTCGGTTGCCTCCTCGTCGGCATAGTAATTGCGATTTGCATAGAAGGAGGGACGGAACGGCAAAGCCTCGCGCGTGTCCTCCTCGAAGAATGCCTCGGTTTCCGCTTCCTCGTCGGCTTCAACCGTTTCAAGTTCGGCGTCATCGTCTTCGGCATCGGACACGTAGTCCTCCTCATCGCTCTCGTAAGCAACTTCTTCGGACACGACCTCCTCGTCACCGAAGAACAACTCGTCATCGTCCGAATCTCCTTCGGCAACAGAATCATCCGCTTCAGAGTAACCGCCTTCCGCGTCTGTGGAATAGATCTCCTCTACGTCTTCGGCGTAAGCTTCTTCTGCCTCTTCGGAATCAAATTCTTCGGTATCCGCCGTATAGTCTTGCTCTGACTCCTCGACGTAGCTCTGCTCGCTATCAACAGACAACTCGGTATTCGTTTCGTTATCAATCGACACATCGTCGGTGATCAACGACTCGATCGGTTCGGTCGTTGTAACGACCTGCTCATAAACCGGTGCGGCATCGGCGTAGTAGCGCTCGGTATAACGAACCTCGGTCACCTTCACGGTTTCACGCACAACGGTAGCCTCGGAGGCAACCGCCGATACGGGTGTCGCGGCAGGAA
>JAZRGI010000238.1:0-2884 GCA_045644105.1 Eubacteriales bacterium
CAGAATCGCGCAAAGCTTCAATTTTTTGGTAAGTGTCCCGTGAAGTCGCTCGGTTGCAGAACGCGAAAGCGACGTGCTTTCGGGCGTTCCGTAATTCACTTCGGTGTGTAATTTGATCGCGTCAAACAGACGTTCAAAAAGCAAAAACAGAAGCAACAACGTCAATCCCGCCTCGGCAACCGAGAAAACGCGAATCAACAAAAACCGATAAAAAGCATCGGTTTGGTAGAGTGCCGCTTCGGGGTAGTAACGTTGCAAATAGGTGCGGTTGGCGATCTGTTGTAAAACACTGACCACAATCAAGCACCACGCCGCGCGACGGCAAGGCTTTTGCGCGGGAAACAGATCTCCAAGCGTATCAAGTGCGATCAGGACAAAAATCGCAAAAACGGCACCGGGAAGCATCGAGATACCGCCGATGCGCAGACTTGCGGCAAACGGAAGTCCAATGCAAAGTAACAGACGGGCAATGCGGACGCGGCGCATCCTTAACATCACCGTCTGCGTCAGGATTTCCCTGCAATAATGCGTATGTATCCGCTCAAGCCAAGCGTTCTGTCCCAAAACCTTTTTGAACAACCTCAAAAAACCGATCAACCAAAGGATAGCGACAACTGCGGAAATCAACAACGCGACACTGCGGAAGAGGGTGATAAAGCGATACCAATCAAAACGAATCAGTTGATTGCCCGCTTCGATTTCAAAAGATGTCAGAACCGAAAGTTCGGGAAGCACCGACAGAACGCTTTGAAGAATCACAAAGCGGACGGTCGCACGGCGCGTCGCATCAAGACGGCTTCTTCTCTTCCCATCATTTCCCGACAAAGCATCGGCATCAAAACGTTCCGCCAATGCGTCAAGTCCCGTAAAGAGGTCACGGAATGCGGGAATCAGAAACCAGCACCGCAGTACCAGAAAGACGAAGGCAAACAACAGGACGGCAACCGGTTGCTCGTATCGGTTCATTTCTCCCAACCGGTCCTTCATGGCAACGTGTATCAGATACCATGCCAAAATTTCTCCGACACCAACGAAGATCATGATTCGGAAGCGACCTGCGGCATCGAGGATGCGCTCGGAGAGGTCGGAAAGCCTTGCAACGCCGACAAACAGTAACAGATAGCCGACAACGTCCGGCAAAACGTCTATCAGTGCCACCGTTGGGTTGAACAAAAACAGTGCCGAAAGTGCAACGTATAAAAGCCCCATATGCTTTTTGGGTGCCTTCTCCATAACGATCCTCCCCTCTTACTTTTATTTTTTCTTTTTGGAATTATTTTTTTGGTTTCTCTTTTCCTGTCGGCGGCGCAGTACCTCCTCGGCTTCACGCGTGGTACTGTCGATCGCCTTTTGACGGTTCTTCTCATAGGTATCGCCAATACGGTTGATCCACTCAAAGCGCGAGCGCTTGGGCGGTTGATCCTCATCGCCTGCGGGACAGATGTTTTTGGCGCAGTTGAGAAGCAACAACAAATTCAGTACTACCCATACCACATTGAGCATAACGATGGGAAGCGTAAGGTACGCCTTGACGGTATTCGGCAGGATCGGCAATTTGGCAACCAGCATCAAAACCGCATACAAGCCAACGAAAAAGGAATTTCTTACCGCTTTTACCGCCATATGCAAAAGTCCGACCTCACGCGCAAGTACGCGAATGCCGTACAGGAGCGCAACGTTAAAAAAGATCATCAACAAAAAGGTGATCCACTCAACCGCGACTCCGACCGTCTGCATGACGGCGGGAAGTCTGATCAAAAGCAATTCGGAGATCGATTGGGTAAGTGCGTAGAGTGCGGTAACGGCAAGTGGCAGTTGTACCCACTTCGCATACACGAATTCTCGTTGGTAGCGCGTCAGAATATCCAACGCGTAAAACATGATACCGTATCCGACAAGCAGCGCAACGCCGCCAAAGCCGAGTGCGTTTACCGTAACGTACAACACGAACGTGATCAGATATCCGATCAATAAATATCCAAATCCCATAGTTTCCCCATCTTATCCTTCACCCTGACTCTTGCGCAGGCAACAGTTCTTATACTTTTTACCGCTGCCGCAAGGACAAGGATCGTTTCTGCCCACCTCTGCTCCGTCTTTTACAACGGTGCCTGCGGGACGACTTTTGACTACGGTCTTTTTCTGTCCGCCCGAAAAACCTGCGGTGATCGGGTTGGCAACCTGCACGCGGCGGATAGGTTGCTCACGCGGAACAACCGACATGATGCCGCGCATGGTATTCTGTCTGATATCGTCAACCATTACGTCGAACAAATCGGCACCCTGAATACGGTATTCGTTAACGGGATCTCTCTGCGCGTAGGACTGCAAACCGACGTTGCTCTTGAGATCCTCCATGGTATCGATATGTTCCATCCACGCGGTGTCGACGTTGCGCAGAAGAATGGCACGCTCAACCTCACGGAAGATCTCCTCGCCAAACAGGCGTTCCTTCTCCTCATAACGGTCAAGCACACGGTTGCAAAGCAACTCCAGAATGTCGCCAACCTCCAAAGACTTCAACTCGTCCTCGGTATAGCGAAGATCGTCCTCGGTTGTTAGAATTCCCATAAAATGCGCGCGCAGAGCATCCAACTCCCATTCGGTTTGATTTTCGGAGCTCGTAAATCCCGCAACAACGTTTTCGACGGTCGAAACCAACATTTTGCGTACGGTTGCCGAAATATCGGCGCCGTTGAGTACGTCCTGTCTTTGTTGGTAAATGATGGTTCTTTGCTGATTCATGACATCGTCATAAGCAAGAACGTATTTTCTGCGTTTGAAGTTGGCACCCTCAATATGCTTTTGCGCCATTTCGATACGGTTGGAAAGAATGCGCGCGTCGATCGGCATATCCTCCGGCATCTTGAGCGCCGAAACGATG
>JAZRGI010000239.1:0-2012 GCA_045644105.1 Eubacteriales bacterium
AGCTGGAAGGCAGCAAAGCAATTATCGTCTGTTCTCGTTGCCTGCGCACACTGAAAAAGGCTTAAGAAGCAATTCTTCTGCCCGTGCAAATAAAGATATGGCAGACACGATGTGTCTGCCCTTTATTTTTAGGAGTATTTATGTTGATCATTACGGATTGCCGATTGCCGATTTCGGCAAAGGAACGACTACTGGAACAAAACAATCAAGTCGTTCTATTGCCGCCGCACCCCGCTCTCCCCGTCCCCGTAGCTTCGCACCCGGATATGTTGCTTTTTTTCGCGCCAGATGCCATCTATTGCTCAAACAGCTATTGGGAACACGCAAAAAAAGAATTAACGCTTCTTTCCGATGCACTTTCGTTGGAGGTGCGCTTCACCCTATCCGATCTTGGGGATCGTTATCCGCACGATATTCTCTTCAACGCCGCGCCGCTCGGCAGTCGTCTGATCTGTCATCCGACACACACCGCCCGGGAGTTGCGCACGCATCCGACATATGACATCATTCCGGTACGGCAGGGCTATGCCAAATGCTCGATCCTACCCGTAGGTCGCTCTGCATTGATCACAGAAGACCCCTCCATTGCGCATACGGCGCGGCAAAACAATATCGACGTCCTGCAAATCAAACAAAACGCAGTAAAGCTAACGGGCTACTCCACCGGATTTTTAGGCGGAGCCGCAAGCTTTGCGCCGTTCTCAAACGTGCAAGAGATTCTCTTTTGCGGTTCTCTTGACACACATCCCGACGCCGATCAAATCCGCGATTTCTGTAACGCGAGAGGATTTGAAACAATATCGCTTTCCGATGAACCGCTATACGACGTGGGAACCATGTTCGTTTTTGATCTGAACACCAACAAAGGAGATAAAAATGACGAAAGAAAAAATTGAACGCATCAACGAATTGGCAAAAAAGAAGAAGGAAGTTGGCTTGACTCCCGAGGAGATTGAAGAGCAGGCGGCACTCCGTGCCGAATATATCCGCGACTTTCGCGCACAGTTCGGACAGGTGTTGGATAATACCGTCGTCCAATATCCCGACGGAAGCCGCACTTCATTGAACGAAATGAAGCAAAAAAAGAAAAACTAACCTTTTACAGAGCAAGAAATACACGCAAAGGGCTTTACAAAAAGCCGAAATTATGTTATACTACTAATAAGATTTAACAGAACGGAGGAACCGCACTTGAAGCCAATCGAGAACATCATCACGCAAAGCGTGTGCGAAACCGAAGCAACGGGAGCCGCACTTGCAAGACAGATGTGTGACGATCCATCCCTCCCTTCTTTCATCGCACTCTACGGAGATCTCGGCGTCGGCAAAACGGCCTTTATTCGAGGCTTTGCTTCGGTTATATCCCCCACCTCGGTCGTTCGTTCTCCAACCTTTGCGCTTGTTAACGAATACCGCGCAAAACCGCGCGCTCTCTTCCATTTTGATATGTATCGCATCGAGAGTGAGGACGATCTCTATTCCATCGGCTTTTACGATTACCTTGATCGCAATGGTATATGCCTTGTGGAGTGGAGCGAAAAGATTCCCTACGCGCTTCCGGATGAGATGATCCGCGTCAGTATCGAAAAGCTTGATCCAAGCACTCCCGATAAGCGCAGGATCACCGTAGAAAGGATCTGACCAATATGAAAATTTTGGCGATAGACACCACCGCCGTTGCCGCGAGCGTTGCGCTTTGCGAGGATAGCGAGTTGCTTGGCGAATATACTGTTCGCAACGGAAACACGCACAGTCAAACCATCTTGCCAATGGTAGAGTCACTGCTCTCGTTTTTTGAATTAAGCGTTGACGACATCGATCTGTTTTCCGCATCGGCAGGTCCCGGCTCCTTTACGGGCGTCCGCATCGGCGCGGCAACGGTAAAAGGTTTGGCGTTTGGAACAAACAAACCTTGCATCGGTGTATCCACACTGGAAGCATTGGCATATAATTTGATCGGACAAAACGGCTTGATTTGCCCCGTTATGCACGCGCGCTGAAAGCTAGTATAC
>JAZRGI010000240.1:0-1674 GCA_045644105.1 Eubacteriales bacterium
AAACTCTCACCGCCAAAGACTTCGGCCTTGACAACGCTTACCTTGCTGTTATCGCCTTAACGACCGACTTAAACACGGTGCTTTACGAAGCCTACGACTTAAATATCGTGGCATACTATTCTGCCAACGCGCTGGAATACCCCGTCATCTCCACCACTCATAACTTCATTGAACTTGTCAACGAATGTGTTGTGACGTATCGCGGCATTACCGTAAACACCTACACCTACCAACCCCTTGATTACAGCGTTTGGAAAGAATTCAGTAAAGAAGACGGCAATGCCGTCGGTAACGGACTTTTCAAGATCCGTGTTTCCAAAGAACACAACGACCTCTTTGCCATGCAGATCGCCTCTGCCGTGCCTTCCCGTTTTTTGGAAAAACTCGTTTTTGTCTTTTCGGCATACGATAAAAACGGCAAACCGATCTATGAGCTTGACGAAGAACAAAACATGGTTCCGGTTGAAAATGAAGAAATTGAAATTTCCACGCTCTACCCCTCTATTTTCGGTAACACCGACCCCATCACATCCAAGGATTTCGGCTTTGAGCGCGGATACATTTTCACCATGCTCCTTAACAACATTGAACTCAAAGGCGAGACCGCCAAGGTCAAGATCGATGCTTACTATCGCACCGATTATAACGAAAAAACCTTCGAAAAGCTTCCCGAAGGCACTTACTCCACAGTTCCCCTCTCCTCGCTCACCTTCTCGATCGAAGATCTTGCCGAACTTGTCAACAGTGTCAAATGACACATACCCCTATGAAAGGATCTACCCATGAAAAAACTCGCACTTGTTTTACTCGCCCTTTTTCTTCTTTCAACAACCCTCACGTTTACCGCATGTCGGGATGAAGAATCGCCGCCGCTTTCAATCGGCACACCTCCCGTCACGTCAACCGAGGAAAAGCTCCCCTTGAACATTGAACTTTTTGACGAGACGCCTTATACCAATATGAGTTCTTTTAACAATTATGAAAACCCCACCAACCTGCCCGAAACCTCGGCGTAAACCAAAAAGTATCTTGATACAGATTGCAGAAAACTCTGCAATCTGTATTTTTTGTTTATTTTGTTGCAAAAAGAAACAAAATCTCAAAAAAGCATTGACAGTTTCACACAAAAACGATACAATAAAAACAACTAACATATCTCAAAAACGAGAAATTTGACAAAAGGACGGAGCACCGTATGAAAGAGCAATTGATTAAAAGAGCAGACGAATGTTTTGACCGATACATCGATAAGTATTACAAAAACGGAATCTTTGAAAGAGCCGACTTCTGGGATACCGCCGAAATTTTTGAGATCATAGACGATGCCTACGAGATCACAGGCAACCAAAAATACGCCGACTACATCGAAGAAGTGTATACCGCTTTCGTTTCCCAGCATGGCAATGTGTGGGAAGGCAATATTTACAACGATGACATTATGTGGGGCATCATTGCCATGGCAAGAGCCCACAAACTCACAGGCATTCAAAAATATTACGAAACCGCCAAAGCCAATCTCGATTTTGTTTGGCAGCGTTCTTTGAGCGACGATCTCGGCGGCGGACTTTGGTGGCGTATTGACAACCAAACCAAAAACGCCTGCGTCAACTGCCCCGGCGTGATTGCCGCTTGCCTGATCGGTGAGATCAGTGGGGATGAATCTTATTTTGAAAA
>JAZRGI010000241.1:0-11701 GCA_045644105.1 Eubacteriales bacterium
AACGCGATCGGAAATCGCCATAACCTCGTTGAGTTTATGCGTAATAATAATCACCGATTTGCCGTCCTCGCGCATCGCTACCAACACCTTGAAAAGACGTTCAATCTCTTGCGGTGTCAAAACCGCGGTAGGCTCGTCCAAAATCAGCACATCGGCACCGCGGTAGAGCGCCTTGACAATCTCCACCGTCTGCTTTTCCGACACCGACATCTCATGAATCTTCTTGTCTAAATCTATATAGAAACCGTATTTTTCGCTCATCTCGTTAATACGGATCTTTGCCTTCTTAATATCGTATTTTTCGCCTTCACCCGTACCGATAACAATGTTCTCGGCAGCGGTAAAGACATCAATCAACTTAAAGTGTTGATGGATCATTCCAATGTTATAATGAAAAGCATCCTTCGGAGAGCGGATACAAGCCTCCTCGCCATTGATCAGGATGGTTCCCTCGTCCGGATAATAGATACCCGCCAACATATTCATCAGGGTCGTTTTTCCGCAACCGTTCTCACCGAGAACCGAGAGGATCTCCCCTTTTCTGACATCCATAGAAACGTTGTTGTTTGCAATAATACTCGTACCAAATCGCTTGGTTATATTGCGCAGTTCAATCACCTTTTGGTTTTCCACAAATCTTTCTCCTTCTTTTGTCAACAAGAGTAAACAGAAGTATTTAGCCCAAAAAGGGTTGCCGCAAAAGCGACAACCCTTTAGAGCGGTCACAATCCATCAATTGTGACAAGCGAAAACAAATTACTTAACCTCGGTGATACCGTCGATGCGGATATCGAAGTAAGGAGCAGAACGGTTTGCACTTTCATCAAAGAAGGTAATGCCGTTCTCGGTCTTGATAACGTTGGTCTCGGGAACGAAATCGCCCGCATCGTCAACGTCTGCAAGATATTCGGTCAAATGTACGTTGTTAACCGTGAAGGTGGAGCAATCAAAGACCTTCAGAGTGCCGTCCTTAAGCTTAGCAGCAACCTCGTCAAGCTTTGCCTGCGTGCCGGCTGCAGCAGCGGCACCAACAGCAGTAATCTTAACGGCATCGTTTGCAAGCGTACCGGTCCAGTCGGTATCAATATCCTTGCCGTTCTTTACGCAGTCGATGATATACTCAAAGTAAGGAACCCAGTTGATTCTGGATGCAATTACGAAAGTATTCTTGCCGGTTTCGCCGTTGTAGGAAACGTTGGGAATCCCTGCAGTCTCACAAGCAGTGGGGGCACCCATGGAGTCTGCGTGCTGAGAAATGAGCTTGCAGCCTGCGGTGATCAGAGCCTCGGCAGTGGTCTTTTCTGCAGTTTCATCATACCAAGAACCGGTGTAACGAACTTCCATGGTTACGTTTTCAACGATGCTCTTTACGCCGAGATAGAAGGACGTATAGCCCGAAACAACCTCTGCATAGGGATGTGCACCGACGTAACCGATCTTTGCATTCTCATCGGAAACCTTACCCTCTGCATCGCCGTAAAGTTCAACAAGCTTCAAACCTGCAGCAACACCTGCAAGGTATCTACCCTGGTAGATGGATGCAAATGCGTTCTGGTAGTTTGCAAGGCCCTCGGTGTGTGCCTTCGTACCGGTTGCATGGCAGAATTGCACATTGGGGAATTCCTTTGCAGCCTGGATCATATAAGCCTCGTGACCGAAGGAGTTTGCAAAGATAAGGTTGTAGCCGTTATCTGCAAAATCCGCAGCCTTATCATAGCACTCGGTACCCTCGGGGATATCGGTGATGATGGTGTAGTCATCTTCGGTAAGGCCCTTGTTTGCGCAAGCCTGCTTGAATGCGTCGATAAAGTTCTTGTCGTAGGTAGAGCTGTCGCCGTGCAAGCAGATCAGCGCCGCCTTGACATCCTTCTTCTCGCCGCCACAGGAGCTAAACGCCATAGTAGCACCGACCAACATGATGATTGCCAGGACCAAACATGAAACTTTCTTGAACATTTTAATGTTCCTCCTCATATTGTTTTTTGGCACCCAATGGGTTGCCTGTATTTACAAAAGCCTCGGCTTTTATAAATTCGGATAAGAATCTGAACCGACCAACAAGCCCTCATACGCTTGTCCGATTCGTACGCTTCAATGATGGCATGCTATGCCATTCCGATCTGCCACAATACAATAAGAAATAACGATAGTTCATTATAACACACAAAAACACCTTTGTCAACAATTTTCCACAAGGTTTTGATGAAAAAAAACACACCTTTATCACAAATTTATCAAAAAAAGGAAGGCGCTTGTTTCGATGAATGCAAAAAGACGGTCAAACCTCGAAAATGCGGTTCGTCCGTCTTTTTGCTTTTATAATATGGTTCAGATCCGCTCCAGAAGCGTTGCGAATTCGGCAAGCGACCGAACCTCGTAATCGGGACGAATATCGGCGCTTCCCGCTTTCCCCTTCGGGTTGAACCAACAGGTACGAATCCCCGCATTGATCCCTCCCTGAATATCGGAGGTCAGACTGTCACCGAGAATGATTGCGTCATCCGCGTCAAAATCCGGAATTTTCGAAAAACACGCCTCAAAAAACTCGCGTTGCGGCTTTACGAAGCCGATCTCCTCGGAAAGAAAGATCGCGTCAAAGTACTCGGCAATCCCGGCGCTTGCAATTCTTCCGTTCTGCACGGCAGTCGTACCGTTTGAAACGATGTAAAGACGGTATTTTCCGTACACATCCTTTAAAAACTCTTCCGCGCCGTCAAAGAAGACGTGCGATTCTCCCAACACCTTTTCGTAATACAGACGTACCGACTCAACGTCCCGCACCAAACCAAGCCACGCAAACAAAAGCTCAAATCGTCTGCGCTTTACCTCGGTTCGCGTCAATTTCCCCTGCTCCAAAAGCTTCCATTGCGCGTCGTTGATCTCACTGTACCGAACGACGATCTCATCGGTTGGCTCAATACCTACCGAACGCAATGTTTTTTTCAAGCCGTCGGCTTCGGAAGCTCTAAAATCAAACAACGTATCGTCCAGATCCAACAGTAAAAATTTCATATTTTCTCTCACTTCAAAATAACGTTTTCGTTTCCGAGCAAAGCGCAAAGCACGCCGAAGACGTAATCACCCAACGCAATACCGTGCGGCGTAACGTCATATCGCTTTTCATCGGCAAAATAGAAATAAACGGGAAAATCGCCTTCAAACAACTCCACCAGATTGAGCGCCTTAAAAAAGGTACTGCCCTTCTCATCGGGAACGCGCAAAAAGAGTCTTGTGTGAGTGCCTTGCCCGACTTTCGGTGCCGTCGTGCTTTGCAAGGGTTGTTGCGCCCGATCGACCGAAGTTTTTTTCGGCGCAGTTGTCAAGGTCACCGTTTCCGCTTTTCTCTCCGTCGGTGCTTCAAATCGTTGATTTTCGATCAACGGCTCCAGACGGTTGACCAAAACCTTCGGTGCCTCATCCTCGCGTAACGAGATCGTTCCTGTGACACACAGTGCACTGTCGGCATGGATCAGATGCGCCGCCTCGGCATACTGACGTGCAAACGCCACGCATTCGATCTCCGCCATACGGTCTTCGATGGTAAAAAACGCCATACGGTCGCCGTTTCGGGTGTTTTTCAACGTCACAGACGTTACGATACCCACCATGCAAACGCGCGCCTTATCCACCGGATCACTGTCGTCACTGACAAAATCGGCGATCAGATCGGGGTTGATATATTGGACGTGGTTGGCGTATTCATCCAACATCTGCCCCGAAAAATACATACCCGTCGCTTCTTTTTCCATCATAAGTTTTTCACGAACGCCAAATTCGGGAATGTCCGGATATTCACACCGTGGAGTAAGCTCCTCGGTTCCGCCCGCCAACATGGAAAACATATCCAATTGTCCTTCAAGGTTATTCCGCCCCTTTTCGGCAGCTTGATCGATCATGGTTTCATAAACGCGTAACAATCGGCTTCTGTATACGCCAAGACCGTCAAAGGTGCCCGCCTTGAGAAGCGATTCTACCATTCGTTTGTTCAATTCGCCCGACGGCATACGGTGAATAAAATCTTCAAAGGATGAAAAACGTCCCCGCTCGCGCTCGGCAAGAATCGCCTGAAGGAAGGAGCGACCTACGTTTTTCAAGGCAAGCAAGCCAAAGCGTATATCCCTTCCACTGACCGAAAAGTACATACGGCTTTCGTTGATATCCGGCGGCAGAACGCGAATGCCCCTTGCCGCACACTCGGCAATATATTCGGCAACCTTGGTCTGATTACCGAGAACACTGGTCAGGAGTGCCGAAAAATATGCGTGCGGATAATGACACTTGAGATATGCAGTGCGATAAGAGATCATTGCATATGCTGCGGCGTGCGACTTATTAAAGGCGTAGTTGGCAAAGCTCTCCATATCGGAAAACAACTCTGCTGCCGCCACTCTGTCGATCCCGCGTGACTCTGCACCCCTGATAAAGCTTTCGCGCTCGGCAAGCAGTACGTCCGCCTTTTTCTTGGACATGGCGCGACGCACAACGTCGGCGTGTCCAAATGTATATCCCGCAATCTCACGAAAAATGCTCATAACCTGTTCCTGATACACCACGCAACCGTAGGTTGAGCGCAGGATCGGCTCCAACTGTGCGATCGCGTAACTCGCCTTGCTCGGATCGTGACGGCATTCAACAAACCGTGGAATCGAATCCATAGGGCCGGGACGGTAAAGCGCAATCGCCGCAATGATGTCATCGATCCGTTCGGGCGACAGTCCGCAAAGCATTTGCTTCATACCGCCGGATTCCAATTGAAATACACCGCCTGTCCGTCCGGATGAGATCAATTTGTAGGTATCGGCATCGTCCAACGGTAATTTTTCAATATCAAAATCGGGTTCACTCTCCCTAATCTGCAACTCGGCATCGTGAATAATGGTCAGATAACGCAAAGCAAGAAAATCGAATTTCAAAAGACCAAGCTTTGCCACCGTATCCATATCAAATTGCGTCACCACCGTACCGTTGCTCATAGAAAGCGGAACGTAGGTAGAAATCGGACGGTCGGTAATTACAATGCCGGCCGCGTGTACTGAAACGTTTCGCGGCATTCCCTCCAATGCCATAGCCGTGTCCACCAAACGGCGCACGTCATCCGACTCCTCATACTGATTTTTCAGTTCCGGAAGCTTAAGCGCCGATGCAATGGTAATATTCAACTCCTGGGGGACGGCACGCGCAACCGCATCCACGTCCTGATAAGACATTCCCAATGCGCGTCCCACGTCGCGGATCGCTGCCCGTGCGGCAAGCGTACCGAAGGTAATGATCTGCGACACGTGATCGGCACCGTACTTATGCGATACGTATTCGATCACCTCATCGCGTCGGTTGTAGCAAAAGTCAATATCAATATCGGGCATACTGACGCGCTCCGGATTGAGGAAACGCTCAAACAACAGATCGAATTTAATTGAATCAACGTCGGTGATCCCCAACGCAAAGGCAACAAGGCTTCCTGCTCCCGATCCACGTCCGGGGCCTACGGGAATATCACGCGATTTTGCAAAGCGAACATAATCCTGAACGATCAAAAAATAGTCATCATAACCCATTTGTGAAATGACCGAAAGCTCATATTCTATGCGCTCCTCATATTCCTCACGCGTTGCCGCATCAAAGGTCACGTGTCCGGATGCAATGCGGTAAGCAAAGCCCTCGTAGGTAAGCTTGCACAGATACTCGGCGGAAGCGATTCCCGACGGACACGGAAATTTCGGCAGATACGTGGTGGAAAAATCGAACTCTACGTTGCAACGCTCGGCAATACGGCAGGTATTGGAAAGCGCCTCTGGATACTGACGGAAGATCATCTCCATCTCATTGTTATCCTTCATATAGAACTCGTCGGTTGCAAACGCGGCGGGACGTCCCGCATCCACAGTGGTGTTGGTTTGAATACACATCAGGATCGCCTGTGTTTCGGCACCCTGCCGACGCAAATAATGGCAATCATTGGTAGCAACCAGCGGCAGATCACACGACCGGGCAAGACGAACCAACGCCGGAAGGATCGCCTTTTGTTCGGCAAGTCCGTGATCTTGTATCTCAATATAAAAATGATCTTTTCCAAAAATTTCCGAATAACGGCGTGCCGTTTCCTCTGCCGTTGCAAAATCCCCGCGGCTCAAAAGCTTTGGGATCCTTCCACCAAGACAGGCAGAAAGCGCGATCAAACCGTCACTGTATCGGCGCAATAACTCTTCATCCACTCTCGGCTTGTTGTAAAAGCCCTCGGTAAAAGAACGCGATACCATTTCGGTCAGATTGCGGTATCCCGTCATATTCTCGCAAAGCAACACCAGGTGATCCGCATATCCGTCGGCAGAGTTGGTCTTATCAAAGCGCGAATTGGGTGCCACGTAGACCTCGCAACCGATAATCGGCTTAATCCCCTCTTTTCTGCAGGCTTCCCAAAAAGCGACCACACCGTACATCACACCGTGATCGGTGATGGCAACCGCTTCCTGCCCACACTCCCTTGCTCTTGCGGGAATATCGGCAATACGGCAGGCACCGTCCAAAAGGCTGTATTCACTATGCAAATGTAAATGTACGAATCGATTCATATCCACTCCTTATGGTACTTTCCTGTTTCGAAACACCGCCCGGGGCTTTTTGCTTACCTTATGTCAGTTGTGCCTCTTCAAGCAGCTTTTTCAACCGATGATTCAAACCCGATTTGGAAATGTGCGGCTCATGCAAAAGCGCAAGCTCGTCCAACGTGGCGTCGGGGTTGCGGTACCGCACCATCGCCGTAACACGCAGGCTCTCGGGTAGGGAGTCCAACCGCCCCATTTCCATCAAACGGTTGATTGCTTCGATCTGACGAGATGCCGCCGAAATGCTTTTTTCAATATTTTTTGCCACGCAGTTGGTGGCGCGATTTTCATTGTTCCGAATGTCGCGTTCAATGCGACTGTTGATGATTTCAAAAACGGTATGTTGCGCCCCCATCATGCCGATCAGATCCTCCACGGAACCACTGTCCTTGATATAGACACCGTCGCAATTTTTGCGCACCGTGTGTCTTGGCGTATAACCGCACGACGAAAGAAAATCGCAGAGCATCTGCACGGGTCCTCCGTGTGGAAGGGCAAATTCAAGGTGAAAGGATTTGTGCGGATCATTCACGGTTCCGCAAGCAAGAAAGACACCGCGCAAAAACGCCGAACGGCATCCCTCGCAATCAAAATAACGCTGATGTTCCGCATTTGCCTGCATCTGAAGCAAAAGCTTGCGAGCCGCAGGAGATGCGAAAAACAAATCATAATAACGGTGACCGCAACAACCGCTCATAGCCGAGTCGGGCGCCTTGCCGTACTGTTGACGGATCATGGCAGATGCCACCGTCGCAACCGCTTCGTAACGGTAGCGAACCGCTATCGTCTTATCGGGTTTTGAGATCGCACCGATCAACAAGCCCTCGGTCAACGAACGCTTGCAACACGGCTTCTTAATCGGCAGTTCACATAACTCTGTCCGCACTTCATCCGCAAACGACATTTTTTCGCCTCCTATCTTTTGTCTGTCTTTTGTAATATAAACTCAAATTTCGAGCACGTATACTCAAAAAAGCATACGTATGACTCTTTGGGATCAAAAATCAATAAAGATAATTTCACACTCAAGCATGACGCCGGTTCGTTGAAAAACCGTTTCACGGATCAATTCCACCAATGCCTTAACGTCACTTGAAGTCGCACCGCCTCTGTTGACAATAAAACCCGCATGCTTCTCCGAAACCTGCGCGCCGCCGATGCAGAGTCCCTTCAGTCCGCATTCATCGATCAACTTTCCGGCATAATACCCGATCGGACGTTTGAATACACTGCCCGCACTCGGCAACTCAAGCGGTTGGCTTTCCCGACGTCGTTTGCAATATGTATTGATTCTTTCATTGATATGCCGTATCATCTTATACTTCCCCGCAAAGGTAGCGCTCAAAATAACGTATTCGGGATGCTTCTGATAGATACTTGTTCGAATACCAAATTCCTGCTCATCGTCTTCCAGTACACCGATTCTTCCGGTATTCATATCAAAGTACTCCGAAGACAGACACACGTCCGCCATACACCCATCATGGGCACCGGCGTTCATGAATATCGCACCTCCAACGGTTCCGGGAATTCCGTAGAGAAACTCCAGACCGCCTCTTTCAAGAGGGATCGCCGCAAAAGAAACCTTGGATAAAGCGGCGCCCGAACAAGCGATGATACGTTTTTCCTTGGTGCTTTCCACCGCGTTATATTCTTTTGTAATCAGTACCGCTCCGTTAAAACCGCGGTCGTCAAACACAACGTTACTGGCATTTCCAATGATGACGTAACGCGCACCGACGGCAGCCAACGTACGCAGAGAAAAGATCATTTGTTCGCGATCCGCAGGAAATATCGCCAACCGAGCCGTACCGCCAATGCGAAAGCTACTGTGTTCCTTGAGGGAATATTCGGTTTGCGTTTTCACGCCGGCATCACTTAAAATGTGATGTAAAAGTTCCATTTTGCTTCTCCTTTCCCAAACTTACTATTATTATACTCTTGTTTTTTGGAAAATGCAATACAAAAAAACGAAAATTGTACTTTTCCTATTGCAAAAATCAAAAAAGTGCGGTATAATATAATGTAAAACAAAATGTAGCCCGCACCTTGTGCGGCAGAAAGGATCTGTTATATGGACGTTATGCAAACGAGGCAACTCAAAATCGGAATACTCGGTTTCGGTGCAATGGGAAGAACACACACGTGGGCGATCCGCAATCTCCCGTTTTTCTACGGTTCCCTCCCCTTTGAGGCAACGGCACTCGGCGTTTGCACCACGTCACAGGAAAAGTCGGAGCGCGTTGCTTCCGAGTTTGGATTTTCGCGCGCAACGACCAATGAAGACGATCTGATCTACGATCCCGAAATCAACGTCATCGACATCTGCACACCCAACGTCTGTCATTTTGAGACTCTGAAAAAAGCAATCGCCACGGGAAAACACGTGCTTTGCGAAAAGCCGCTCTGCATCTCCCCCGAACAGGCACGCGAGATCCTCGCAATCCCGACACGTCGGGGACAGGTTCTCGGAATGGTCTTTAACGACAGATGGTTAGCTCCCGTCATTCGAGCCAAGCAATTGGTCGATGAGGGCAGAATCGGCAAAGTGATCAGTTTCCACGCATCCTATCTTCACAACAGTGCAACCGATCCGCAAAAACCTGCGGGATGGAAACAGGACAAAACCGTTTGCGGAGGCGGTGTCCTCTTCGACCTCGGTTCGCACGTCATCGATATGTTGACTCTGCTTTGCGGAAGATTTACACAGGTCAGCGGAATGTCACAGATTGCCTATCCCATCCGCCGCGGTATGCGGGGCGAGGAGTGGACAACGAACGCCGACGAAAGCTTTTATATGATGGCAATCACCGAAGGCGGTGCCAGAGGTACCATTGAGGTAGGAAAACTGCAGGTTGGTACCAACGACGATCTTTCCTTTGAGATCTACGGTGAAAAAGGCGCGCTCCGCTTCTCTTTAATGGAACCGAATCACCTGTATTTTTACGATGCAACTCGCCCGGACGCACCCATTGGCGGTGAACGAGGCTTTACCGCAATCGATTGTGTCGGTCGTTATCCCGACCTGATCTTTCCCTCCCCCAAAGCACCTGCGGGTTGGCTTTACGGTCATCTGGCAAGTATGTACGCCTTTCTTTGCGCGGCATCAACCGGCACCGACTTTGAGCCATCCATCAAAACCGGAGCATACGTGCAAGCCGTCATGGATGCGGCTTACCGATCTGCCGATCAGGATAGCCGTATGACGGAGGTAGAAAAATGTTGGTAATCGGATTGACCGGTCCGACCGGTGCCGGAAAGGGTTGTGTTGCCGATATCCTATCGGCGTTTGGACTTCCCGTCTTGAACGCAGATAAGATCTATCACGCATTGCTCATTCCCCCTTCCCCGTGTCTGGATGAGTTGACCGATCATTTCGGAAAAGAAATTTTGACCGATACGGGAAGTTTGAACCGTCAAGCCCTCGGCGCGATCGTTTTTTCCAATGCCGAGGAACTGACTGCTTTAAATACCATCACACACCATTACGTCATGGCAGAGATCCGCAAGCGCTTGGAGCAGTTGAGACGTGACGGCGCCATTGCCGCCGTGATAGACGCACCGCAGTTGTTTGAAGCCGAAGCCGACCGTGATTGCAATCTTATCATATCGGTACTTGCCGATCCCGCGCTTCGCATCGAACGCATTATGCGGCGTGATGCCATTGATGCCGACACTGCTATCAAACGGATCTCGGCACAAAAAAACGATGCCTTCTTCCGTACGCATTCGGATTACGTCATAGAAAACAACGAAAGCCCGGAGCGACTTTGGGAACCGGTACGCAAAATTCTCTTTGAAATGGGGGTTTTAGCATGAAAATCACCCTGCGCCGCGTACTCATCTTCCTACTTCTGATCGCGCTTTCAATCGGCTTTGGGTTTGCATGGGATGCCACCGCAACCGCAATCGAGCGACACCGTTACCCCTTGCAAGAGGAATTCTCGCTCAAGATCTCGCAATATGCAGAGCAGTACGGTATTCCGGAACCCGTCCTGTGGGCAGTCGTACGAAACAACAGTCAATTTGCAAGCAATGCAGTCGCAGATAACGGCGCCGTTGGTCTGACACAGTTGACCCCCCAACGGTTTGAGTGGATCTGTCTGAACCTTCTTGACGGAACACCGATGGATCAGGGAATGTTGTTCGATCCCGACACCAATCTGACGGCGGGATGTGCCTACGTATCCTATTTGTACGACCGTTACGGTGTATGGGAACATGTATTTGCCGCCTATCATACCGATCTGCAAACCGTCGATGCGTTGTTGAGCGATGCTCAAAATCTTTCCGAGCAAGGCGTTCTGAAAACCTATCCGAATCCCGCAACGGAGGATTACGTTAACGATATGAAGATCGCCGTTGAATTTTACAGTCAATTATATTATCAACCATAAAAAGGAGTATTTATCATGGCAGAAACCAAAAATGAATTGATCTACGAAAAAAAGACCGTCTATGAAAAGGCGGGTGCCGAGGTAGTTGCCAAAGCTTACGAATATGCAAAGGATTACGTTAAGTTTCTTGATGCCGCCAAGACCGAGCGCGAAGCCGTTGTCGAAGGTGTCAAAATGGCAGAGGCAGCAGGCTATCGCCCCTATTCCTTCGGTATGCCCATGCAGGCAGGCGATAAGTTCTATTACAACAACAGAGGAAAGAATATCTATCTGTTCAAGATCGGTACCGAAAGCATCAACAACGGTATCCGCATCACCGCGGCACACATCGATTCTCCCCGTATCGACCTCAAGCAGGTTCCCGTATACGAGGATAACGGAATGTGCTTCTTCAAAACGCACTACTACGGCGGTATCCGTAAGTATCAGTGGCTTGCAACGCCTCTCGCACTTCACGGTGTCGTTGTAAAGCAGAGCGGAGAAATCGTTAACGTCGTCATTGGTGAGGATGAAACCGATCCCGTTATGTATATCACCGATCTGCTCCCCCACCTCGCTGCCGCAGAGGGCGCAAAGACCGTTGCAAATGCTTTCCAGGCAGAAAAGTTGAACATTTTGGTTGGAAGCAAGCCGCTTGACGGCGCCGACAAGGATGCCGTAAAGGCAAACGTTCTCGGCTACCTCAACGAAAAATACGGCATC
>JAZRGI010000242.1:0-10168 GCA_045644105.1 Eubacteriales bacterium
GGCCTCCGACTTGTCGCTTTGTCAAACGGCGTGGCGGCGGTGTGCGAGATGGGATATCTGCGCACGGTTCCGGTGCGCGAGGATGCAGAGGAGATGTGGGAGGTCCCTTTTTGCGAGGGAGAATACCGTGATCCGATGCTCGACGTCGTTTTGACGGTTGTGCGAGCAGAGCAGATACAACCGACAAAAATTCACAAATTGTCTACAGAGTTGTATATAAATATAAACACGGCTTCTGCTATAATGAAAAAAGGCTTTTATTGGCGGACGTACCGTGAGGGTGACGTAATTCTTTGTCACGGAATGCACAAAAAACTGCGCAGAGTTTATCGGGAGGCGGGAATTCCGCCGCGCTTGCGTACACGCATCCCCTTACTTTGCGATGCCGACGGTGTCGTATGGGCGCCGTTTGCCAACACGGTGCGCGATTCTGTAGCAGAACAATCCGGTGACCTTTACATGGTTCGCGTCGTACTGGACGGAACGCATGAGAAGGATGCCGAATCAACGTTGTAAATAAAAATGCGTTTGATACCAAACGCAAATACCATAAAGAAACGAAACGGAGGGATTTCATGAAAAAACGCGGCTTTGTTCGGGAACTTTTGTTCTACGCGGTCATTTTAGCCGTGATCTTTTTCGCCGTGTCGGCAATGAATCCGAGCGGTACAAAACAGGTCACTATTGAAACATATGGTCAGGTTATCAAATACTTTGCCAATAATGAGGTAAAGACGGCAACGGTAACGCCGCAAAATCAGTTGATTCTTACGCTGACAACCGACAATAACGAGCACGTATACAAGCTGAAGAGCTTTGAGATGAATGCCTATGTGTGGCTTGAGAACGAGCATATTTTACCTGCAATCGAGGGAAAGGTGGAGGGTACCAACCTCATTTCCTACGATCCTCAACCCGCCACTACCTTCCCCTGGTGGGTAAGTATGTTGCCGTGGGTACTGATTCTGGTTGTGTTTGTCGTCATTTACGTCATTTATTTTCGACAGATGAGCGGCAAGGGCGGCGGAAAGTTCAATTCCTTCGGTAAGGCGCGTGTAAAGACGCCCAACCCGAACGATAAGAAAAAAGTACTCTTCCGCGACGTAGCGGGTGCCGACGAGGAAAAGGAAGAGCTTGTCGAGATCGTCGAGTTTTTGAAGGATCCCGCAAAGTTCACCAAGCTCGGTGCCAAGATCCCGCACGGCGTGCTTCTCATGGGCCCTCCCGGTACGGGTAAGACACTGCTCGCAAAGGCGGTAGCGGGAGAGGCAGGCGTTCCGTTCTACTCGATTTCCGGATCGGATTTTGTGGAAATGTACGTCGGTGTCGGTGCATCGCGTGTGCGCGATCTCTTTGAAACGGCGCGCAAGTCGCCCGCATCCATTGTTTTCATCGACGAGATCGATGCCGTTGGACGTCACAGAGGCGCAGGTCTTGGCGGTGGACACGACGAGAGAGAGCAGACGCTCAATCAGTTGTTGGTAGAGATGGACGGCTTCGGCTCGCATGACGGCATCATCGTTATTGCGGCAACCAACCGTCCCGACATTCTCGATCCCGCATTGCTTCGTCCCGGTCGTTTTGATCGTCAGATCACCGTCAACTATCCCGATATGAAGGGACGTGAGGAGATCTTGAAGGTACACGCGCGCAACAAACCCTTTGAGTCGGGTGTGGATTTCCACAAGATCGCGCAGTCCACGGTTGGATTTACCGGAGCCGATCTTGCCAATCTGCTCAATGAGGCGGCACTCCTGGCGGCAAAGAAGAACAAGTCGCTCATCGGTATGGAGGACATCGAGGCTGCCTATATGAAGGAGCTTCTCGGTCCGCAGAAAAAGACCAGAGTACGCACCGAGAAGGAAAACAAGCTCGTGGCTTACCACGAGGCAGGTCATGCGGTGATTACGCATTTCTGTAAGAATACCGATCCCGTCAAGCACATTACCATTATTCCCGCGGGCAGAACGGGCGGCGTAACCATTCGCGCACCGCAGGAAGACAGAAGCTTTACAAGCCGCGGCGAAATGTTGGATTATATCCGCATCTGCCTTGGCGGTCGAATTGCCGAGGAGTTGATCATGGATGACATCTCCACGGGAGCTTCGGGCGATATTCAACAGGCAACCAAACAGGCGCGCAATATGATCACGCGTTACGGTATGAGCGATAAGCTTGGCACGGTTCTGTACGGATCCGAGCACGCAGAGGTCTTCTTGGGCCGTGACTACGGAAGCAGTACCGATTATTCTCAACAGACGGCTGCCGAGATCGACGGAGAGATCCGCCGCATCATCGGAGAGTGCTATGCCGATGCAAAGCAGATCCTTTCCGAGCATATCGATAAACTGCATTTTGTAGCGCAGTATTTGTTGAAGCATGAGAGCATGGACGGCGATCAGTTTGCCGCTGCCATGAAGGACGGCGCAACCGAAGCCGATCTTGACGCAATCGCCGAGGAGAAGGCGGAGAAGAGCCGCCGCGACAACGAGGAGCGTCAAAAGACCGAGGAAGAGGAAAAGGCTCGCCGCGAAGCCGAGGCAAATGCGCAGGCAGGCGAGGCAACGCCGGAAAAACAAGAGGACGGTCAAGAACCCCCCAAAAATGACAATAGTTGGGGTTTTTAAAAACCGCAACAAAAGGGTTGTCACCGATGCCGTAAGGCATTGGAGCAACCCTTTTTCTTTTGTTAAGTATATTCGCAAGGGAGCTTTTAAGCTCGATTGGGATCAAAGGCGTAACTTCGTTCCGTTGAGCGAGGCTTGCGCCAGACGTTCACCGCGATAAACCAATTTCAAAGAGAAAAACGGTACGTCGGTGTCCAAAAGGCGCAGGAAGATGCGGTCACCTTCCCAAAGAGTCAGAGCAAGGAGATCGTTTTTGTCGATCCATGCAAGATCTCCTTCATCGCATTCGCGTATTTTTCCTGTCCAATCGGAGCAGGTGAACAAATGCATATATTCGGTTGGCCATTCATCGGATACAAAGGTGACGATCCCGCGATATCGGTAGTCGGTCACCAGAAGTCCGGTTTCTTCCAATACCTCACGGCGCATACACTCTTCGGGACTTTCTCCGTCTTCAAATTTTCCGCCAACACCGATCCACTTGTCGTGATTTTCGTCGTTCTGTTTTTTGGTACGGTGCAGCATCAGATAGCGCCCGTCGCGCTCGGGGTAGCAAAGCGTTGTCATTTTCACGGTGATCTTCTCCTTTGAGAGGGGATTGCATGGGGGGAACCCGTATGCCATATTTATTATAATCGAGAAATGCAAAAAAGTAAAGGCGATTTCCAAAATAAGCAAGAAAAACACCGGATTTTTTTAAATAAAGATGAAAAAATACCCAAATCGTGACAAAAAGTGTGTTTTTCTTTCTTGCAAAAAGGCTCTCGCTATGTTAGAATAAAATATATATTATAAAGTATGACTTTTATAGTACGATAAAGAGAAACAAACGGAGGAATTTATGAAGAAAATTTTAGCGCTTTTGCTCACGGTGGCAATGTTGTTGCCGATGTTGACGCTGCCTACGTTCGCGAGTGAAACACCGGAGGACGTCGAAACGTCAACTACTTCCTCGTTGCCGACACCGCAACACGTTATGGATATTCCGGATGATGTATATGAGGTCGAGTACGATGACGGAAACGGAAGAAAGACCTATTTCGTTATCCGCACCCTCGCAGAATTTCTTGCTATCCAAAACGAAAATAATTACATTCTGGCAAACGATATTGATTTTTCTGCCATGGGTAGTATTACTTCCGCAGGATACGTCGCTGCCACCGGTAACTTCATTCTGGAGGGCAACGGCTACACCATCGACAACTTAACCATAGCTTATACTGCCGGTGCGGGTCAGGGTATGTTTGGGCAGCTTGCCGTAAATACCACCACAAAAGTTCGCAACCTTACCATTAACGCAAACGGCACGATGAAGGCAAATGCCACCGGTGTCCTGTTTGGAACCGATGCCAACGGTGCCGATATCCACGTTTATATTGAGGGCGTTACCATCAATGCGCAAAACCTGGTGTGGTCGGGTGACGGAGATAGCACCCACGGCGCATCGGTCTTTTATGCAAAGCCGCGCGGCAACGTCTATTTTAAGGATTGTGTTGTCAATGGATTTACCTCTATTGCCGCATCCCAAAAGCACGGAGTTGCAGGTTTTGTCGGCAGAATGGACGCGGCAAACCGAAACGTTACTTTTGATAACTGCCATGCAATCGGTACGTATACCTATTCCAATGCAGGCAATATCGGTGAGGCAATCTTTGTCGGATATGTTAAGGAATCCGCCACAGGCTCCACCATCACGTTTACCGATTGTACCGCCAATGCAAAGCTCACTTCTAAGGGAACCCGTTCCGCCGCGTTCGTAGGATATAACCGCGGTGCCGCCATTACTTTTACCGGTTGCAAACTCTTGGGCGGCGACTACGATTTTGCAAATAGCTATTGCGCGGGCTTCGTAGCCTACCATAGAGTATCCATGCTTTCCTTTACCAACTGTAGCATCGAAGGAAACCTGAACCTGAAGAACACCCAAAACGGTGGCTTTGTAGGTTGCCATGAGGCACCGGTAACCTTCACCAACTGTAGCATCGCGGGAGAATTGAAGATCACCGCAAGCGAGGCGGGCGGTTTCATTGGTTCAAGCAATGCAGAGTGCACTTTCAATAATTGCGATCTGTCCGGAAGCTTGACCGGTTCTGTGTCGCAAAGCGGCGGCTTCTGCGGTTATATCGGCAACGCGGGTGCGGTAAGCTTTACCGACTGTACGTCGGATGCGGCTCTTTTTGCAAGCGCCGATCGCGTTTCTCTCTTTGTCGGTCAGATCGGTAGTAAGAATTGCGTTACGTTTGAGAGATGCAGTGTCGGCGGCACTATGATCTCCAACGCAGCTTACAACGGCGCGTTTGTCGGAGCGGCAGGCGCCGCGGGACTTGCTCCCACGGTTACCTTTACCCGATGCGAAACCGATATTCTGATGGTTGGTAACGATCGCATTTCACCTTACGTAGGCTCGAATGAGGGCGGAACCCCCACTCTCACATTTGATGCCTGCACCAACAATGCCGCCGTTTACAGTATTGGATCGGCGGGCGCATGGATTGCCCAAATCAACGCAGAGGGCGTTGCGGTAACGGTTGGCGCAAATTGTCAAAACAATGCAACCGTCAACGCGGTGAAACTCTTCAACGGTGCCGAATTGATCGACGGAACCGTTACGGAGGCAGATCTGGCAAGCGGAGCTTTCGCATATGCAATTTCCGAGGCGCAGATGGCGAAGAACGTAAAAGAGTCTTATCTGTTCGGTCAGGAGATCGGAAAGGATGCCGTTCCCGTCATGGGCGGAAAGAGAGTTTATCAGATCGATCTTTTGCGTAGCGAGGTGTTCTATTCCAACACATGGGAGGGCGTTACGACCGTTCAGCCGGAGGATAACGGCGCGGTAAAGGCGTATTTCCAAACGGCTATGGTAGACACGACGCACGTCAATAGCCGCATTGTCATGGCGGTTAAGGAAGATGTCGTTCAAAAGATCTCTTCCATGCAGATTCGCGTTAACTATACGTTGAAGGATAGCACCGTTAAGAGTTTTGAGTGTACGCATCACGACGTCAATTGTTTTTACGCCGTATACGCGGGCAATATGATCGCGGAGGCGGAGGACGGTTATGTTCTCCTTGCCCTGGTGGTCAAGAACATTCCCACGGAGGAGTGGGACGGCGAATCGGTTGCCATCACCATGTCCGCAACCGATATTTACGGCAGTGCGATGCCCGAGATGCAGTTGGATGCATACATGGCACCCCAACTTGGCCCGCAACAAAGGCCCATTGCGGTGATCAAGGAAACCACGTTGTATCTGTTTGAGGGCGACACGAAAACCCTCAGATTTTCGGTAGATGCCGTCGGTGCGCTTACCCCCAATCCGGACGACGTTGTTTGGAAGTCGACCACCGATTGCGTAACGGTAGAGAACGGCGTTGTCACGGCGGTCAAGCAGGGCTACGCCTACGTTTCGGGCGGCGGCGATACGCAGTGTCTTATCCGCGTAGTTCCGCAGGAGATGCCGGAGGTATCGGTTGATACGGGCGGAGTAGAGGTTGTACGCGACGTCAACGATATCGATAAATACTACGATTGCACCATTTCCGTGACTGCGGAAAGCAACACGGCGTTCAATTTGAGCAACAAAGCGGCAGGCATCCGCGTGCGTGGTAACTCCACGGCACGTGCCGATAAAAAGCCCTACCGTATCAAATTTGAGAAAAAGCAGAACCTTCTCGGTATGAACGAGGGCGAAAAGTTCAAGAGCTGGGTACTGCTTTCCGATCCTTACGACGATTCCATGATCCGCAACACAACGGCGCTTTCACTGGCATCGTACGTTGTTGACAACTACAGTTCGGATTGGCGATACGTCAAATTGACGCTCAACGGCGAGTATCGCGGCGTTTACGTTTTGGCGGAGCAGAGCCAGGTCAATAAAATGCGCATCAATATTGAGGAGGCGGGAGAGGATTCCGCCGAGGTCATGTCGGGCTACCTCTTTGAAATGGACGCATCCCCGTTGTATGACGGCATCAAGCCCGAGGGCGATCTCGAATACGGACACGAGGTTGGCAAGATCATCCTGTCTTATAAGGATTGGACGATCATCGATTACGACGGCAAGGCGGTATTTGATCGCAGCACCAACGACAACGGCACGCGCAAGGTACTGATAACCTTGAAGAACGACGGTCTCACCGACGAGCAACAGGCGTTTGCCGAGAAGTATATCCAAAACGCCTTCAAAATTTTGTATTACGCGACGCAGAGGGGCATATACTACGAGTTTGACGAGAATTACGACCTGGTTGAGGTCAAGAACACCGACTCCGAGGCGACACTTTCCAAGGCATTCGACATCGAGTCGTGGGTACGGATGTACATCCACAGTGAGATGGTCATGAACGGCGACCAGAGCAAGAAGAGCTTCTATATGTGGGTAGACTGCTCCGCGAAGGGGACGGGACTGTTGACGTTTGGATGTCCTTGGGATTTTGACAGTGCCTTCTGCGGTTACAAGTCGTACAACTTCCAGAACACCGAAACCATCCTTGCCGGCAAGCGCAACCTGTGGTATTCGATGGTGCTCAATTGCGATTGGTTCCGTGAGGAGGTTTGCCGCGTATGGGGCGAGCTTTACGAGGAGTCCAACGGTTTTGCCAACACGTCCGACGTACTCAATAACATTGTCAAATACTACAAGGATGAGATCGACGGCGATGCGGCTTTGTGGAACCGAACCCACGATCACGAGGAGTATGCCGTCAAGACACGCGATTGGGTAAAGGCGCGCGTGGCATGGTTGAATAGCCAATTTGACGTCAACAACCCGCAGTCGATATTTATGTACCCGTAAAAAAACAAATCATTCGCAAGCGGCGCACCGACCCTGTCGGCTGCGCCGCTTGTTTGCGCTCGGCAGTGCCGTGCATATTATATATAATGTAAAAAGACAAAAAACAACGCTGTTTTTTTAAAAAATTACAATTCCAAAAAATAATTTCTAAAAAAAACAAAAAAGTACCCAAAACATGACAAAAAGTCACTAATTAGTACTTGCAAAGATTGATGCATTATGTTATAATATGGTATCAAACCATTGTTTGGCTTTTTTGGCGCAAACTTGGTTGAAAATTTATTATGGAGGAAAAAACCATGAAAAAAATTTTATCCCTTTTTCTTGTGTTGGCAATGATTGTATCAATGCTGACGATCCCCACACTTGCGGAGGGTGAAGAGGTACCGGAGTTAACTGCGCCCGGTGCTACCCTCACCACTTACGACGACATTGACGGTGACATCGAAAATGACGCCACAGTCAAGGTTGGAGGTGTTCCCTATACGGTAATTCGTGAGGCTAGCCAATTCAAGGCTATGGCAAGTTCCGGAAAGTACATTCTGGCAAACGACATTACCCTTCCCCAAGTTACAGGAAACTATGTTACCGGTGCAACCAATGGCTTTGTTTTGGACGGAAACGGTCACACTGTAACGGTTGAGTTTTGGCTCAGTGCCGGCGGCGGACAGGGCTTGTTCGCGACCCCCGCTACAAATTCTACAACCACCATTCAAAACATCAAGTTTGAGATGAGTGGTACGCTCAAGCAGAATGCAGTCGGTGGTTTGTTTGGCACCTCGGCCTCCTGTGAGAGTGGAAGTATTAATTTTACTAACGTTTTGATCAATTCGAACGGTGTAAAACTTGATTATAATGCTTCTCAGGGCGCGGCTTTGTTTATTTCCAAGCCCCGTATGGCGATTCACTTTACTAACTGCGAAGTAACGGGTACATTTACGTCTACCGCTACTGCGACTACTCATGGTGCAGGTGTGTTTGTTTCTGAGGTTGATACTGCTTCGAATCGCACGATGACTTTTGTTGGATGCAAGGTTTCTGGTACATATAACTTCCAGAGTGGAGCATACCAAGCGATTTTTGTGGCTAAAGTAAATACTTCCACTGTTACTGTGGAAATCGATAACTGTTCGGTAGTGGATGCTACTATTAACCATACTGGTACGCAGTTTGGCGTGTATGTCGGTTGCATTAATGCTGCGAAAAATGTTAAAATTTCCAACTGTACTCTTGAATATGACTTTACTTCGAAAGCAAGCCAAACCGGTGCTTTTGTTGGAGCCTATAAGGCGCCTCTGACTCTTGAGAACTGTCATCTCGTGGGTGACTTGACTCTCTCCGGTAGTAAGAATGCGGGCTTGGTTGGATACGGAAACAGTGCATTAACCTTTATTGATTGTAGCTTTACAGGTTCTATGACCGCTACTTCCAACCAGACCGGTGGCTTTATTGGTTGTATCGATAACCCCGGAACTGTTGTTTTGACCGGTTGCAATGTAAATGCAACTGTTGTTGTTAAAAATGCTAACCGAATTTCTCCCTTTATCGGACAGGTCTTCTCCAGCGGCAAAACCACCGTTGAGGGTGAAGATAGCCAACAAACCGCATACTATAAGGATTGTACTGTAAGCGGAACCTATGTTAGCAACAATTACTGGAACGGCGCCTTCATGGGTGTTGCAATCGGCTCCTATAATGGTACACCTCAGAGTGGTACCGTTACGTTTGATAACTGCTACAACAACATGTTTATGGTAGGTAATGATAGCGTTAGTGCATACGTAGGTGCTAACGGCGGCGGAACTGCTAAGCTTTTCTTCAAGAACTGCGAAAGTGATGCTGTTATCTACAGTTTGGGTTCTGCAGGTGCATGGATTGCTGAAATCGACGATGCTAACGGCAATTCCAGCGAATTGACAGTTAACAATTGCACCAACAATGGAACCATTTATGCGGCTACTGTTTACGGCGAGGATGCAACTGTTTCCGCAGAGGCACTTGCAGACGGTTCTTATGCATATGCTGTAAATGCAGCTCTTAATGCAAAGATCGAAGGCTTCACCATTGGTCAGGAAATCGGCGTTGATGCAGCTCCTAAGTTCGACGGCGCAACCGTTTACGAGATCGACACCAAGATGGCAGAGACCTTCTACTCCAACACCATCAAGGGTGTATACACCGTTGATAAGGGTGACGGCAACGCAACCGCTTACTCTCAGGTAGCAAAGAATGGCGACAAGTACAATAGCCGTATCATCATCTCTGTAGCCACCGCAGAGCTCGAGAAGGTAGCTGCAATGGAGATCACCCTCACCTACAATCTGATCGATGGCTCCACCAAGACCTTCACGGTTAACAAGGATCAGGTTAGCGCATACTACTCTGTATACGCAGATGATATGGTTGCTGAGGCTGCTGACGGTTACCTCTTGCTCGCAATCGTTGTTAAGAACATTCCTAACGACGTATGGAGCGGAAACGAGGCAGACGTTGTAGTTGGCATGACCGCAACCGACGCAGAGGGTGCACCCATTGCTGCGTACACCATCGGCGCGTAATCGACTCCGAAATACGAAAGGAGATATACTGAAATGAAGAATATTTACATGCTTCCCGAAATGGAAATCGTAATGCTTTCCTCCGAGGACGTTATCGCAACCTCCTTGCTGCAGGATCCCACTGCACTTGGCGAAGGAAACGTAATCGAGTGGGACGCTTAATCCAGAACGCGTTTCCAAACTAACAA
>JAZRGI010000243.1:0-9992 GCA_045644105.1 Eubacteriales bacterium
CTCATATGTTGGACGAGATTGCAAAAGCTTATGGCGAGCAATGCTACGAGGTGCCGATCGGATTCAAGCACATTTCTTCCGGCATCGACCGTTACGATGCAATCCTCGGAGGTGAATCCTCCGGAGGTCTTACCGTACGCGGACATATTCACGGTAAGGACTCGATCTATGCGGCATCTCTCTTTGTAGAAATGATCTGCGCCACCGGCAAATCCCCCACCGAAATGATGAGGGAGTTGGAGGAGAAATTCGGCACCTACCGTCTAGTAGAGGCAAACCTTGCATTTGCAAAGGAAAGAAAGCAATCCATCGTTGATCAACTGATGGTACAAAAACAGATCCCCGCATTTGCCGATGCCACGGTAGTCAAGGTAAACTACGAGGACGGTTGTAAGGTCTACTTCGATGACAACTCCTTTGTCATCTGCCGCTTCTCGGGCACAGAGCCCCTTCTGCGCATCTTTGCAGAGGCTTCTACCCCCGAACGCGCACAGACCTACATCGATGCCTTCAAGACGCTTTTGAATCTGAACTAAATAAAAAGAAGCAGGTTGTTTCCGAGGAAACAACCTGCTTCTTTTTATTTGTTTTACAACGATGCAAATCAGACAACGCCGTAAGCCTGCATTGCTCTTGCAACCTTCAAAAATCCTGCAATGTTTGCACCTGCAACCAAGTCGTCGGCCAAATCGTACTCATGTGCCGCATCAATGGATGCCTTGAAGATGTTTGCCATAATGGTGCGCAACTTTGCGTCAACTTCTTCGGCACTCCAGGAATAGCGCATGGAGTTCTGCGACATTTCCAAACCGGAAACGGCAACACCGCCCGCGTTAACCGCCTTGGAAGGAGCAACGATAACGCCGTTTTCCTTCAGGTAGGCAATCGCCTCATTGGTAGAAGGCATATTGGAAACCTCAACATAATACTTCACGCCGTTTGCAACGATCTGCTTTGCTTCCTCAATACCAACCTCATTCTGCGTTGCGCAGGGCATCAGGATATCCGCCTTAACACCCCAGGGCTTCTGCTTGGGGAAGAACTGTACGCCAAACTTATCGGCGTAGTCCTGTACGCGGTTGCGGCAGGATGCACGCATCTCAAGCATAAAGTTAATCTTTTCGGGGGTGTTTACGCCGTCCTTGTCGTAGATGTAACCGTCGGGACCCGAAATGGTTACAACCTTACCGCCAAGCTCGGTGATCTTCTGATCGGTACCCCAAGCAACGTTACCGAATCCGGAGATCGCAAAGGTCTTACCCTTGATATCGTCCTTGAAGTAATTCAACATTTCAACGGTGTAGTAGACCGCGCCGTAGCCGGTTGCTTCAGGACGGATCAGAGAACCGCCGTAAGGCAGGCCCTTGCCGGTGAGAACGCCGGTAAACTCATCGCGCAATCTCTTGTACTGACCGTACAGATAGCCGATCTCACGCGCGCCAACGCCAATGTCACCTGCGGGAACGTCGGTGTTCGCACCGATGTACTTGGAGAGCTCGGTCATAAAGCTCTGGCAAAAACGCATAACCTCTGCATCGGACTTGCCTTGAGGATCGAAGTCGGATCCGCCCTTACCGCCGCCCATGGGGAGCGAGGTAAGCGAGTTCTTGAAGGTCTGCTCAAAGCCGAGGAACTTGATGATGCTCTCGTTTACGGTAGGATGGAAGCGCAGACCGCCCTTGTAAGGACCGATGGCGCTATTGAACTGAATGCGGTAACCGCGGTTGACCTGAACCTTACCCTGGTCGTCTACCCACGGAACACGGAACTTGATGATGCGCTCCGGCTCAACGATCATATCGATGATGCCTTTTTCGATAAACTCGGGGCTTTTTTCAAGCACAGGCTCCAACGACTCCAGAACCTCGGTAACGGTCTGATGGAATTCAGACTCGCCGGGATTTCGCTTCATAACGTCCTGAATAACGTTCTGCAAATATGCATTCTTAATACTCATGATAATAATCCTCCTCAATCTCTATCGCTTTTTGCAAGTTTTCCGGCCAAAAGATTCATAAAGCACCTTTTTTATGCCTGTTTTGTCGCAAAAAACAACTAATAAACGAATTTATTATAATACAAAAACTGCAATTTGTCAACAGTTTTTTTCAAAAAAGCACACGTAGCAAACTTTTATCAAACCGATTTATGAATCCACCGCGATGCAGATACCAAAGCAACGAGTTACCCCGGCTTGTCGCAAAAGCCGAACGCCTGCCGCCATGCTTGATCCCGTTGTAACGAGATCGTCGATCAGAATCACGGTCTTCCCTTTCAGATCGGCTTTCGGGGAAAGCGTAAAAAGCAACTTCGCGTTGTCGATCCGCTCCCTACGCGAGAGCTTCTTCTGCACCGCGCCGCCAAAACGGACACGCGAAAGAAGCGGCATTACGGGAATGCCGGTTTCTTTGGAGATCGCGCGTGCCAACATCAACGCCTGATCGGTTCCGTTTTTGCGTTTCGCACGAAAACTGCGAGGAAGATAGGTCAACAATACCTCTTTCCCTGCCTCTTGTTGGCACTTTTGTACCATAGGCGCCAGTTGCCTTGCCAAAAAGAGATGTATACGCGGCGCACGTTGCTTTTTCAGGGTATAAAGCAGACGGTTTTGTACAAAGTCACTGCGGTTTGGATAGTACGGAACCAACTTGTAAAGGGCTTTGCACCCTGCCTTTGACAGAAGCGTCGGCATACAGACACATTCGACCATGGGCTTGGCACACAGGTCGCAGACCAAAGCGCGATCACTCAAAAATCGTGCAAGACACGACCGACACAGAACGGTATCGCGCTCACATTCGTACCAATCCAACGGTTCAAGACAGACCTCGCATTTCGGCGGAAAAAGCAATCTCAATACCCCATCCTTCATTCCGTATGCTCCTTAAGCCACCGTGCAAGTCCCGTATAGCGCAACGACTGACGGTTATTCTCAACCATACTGCACACAACATCCTCGCGTCCGACCAGAATCACCATTGTCTGCGCACGCGTGACCGCCGTATAAAACAGATTGCGGGAGAGCAACATCGATGAGGCACTGCCAAGCGGAACGATCACGATAGGATATTCACTTCCCTGACTCTTATGAACCGTAACGGCGTACGCCATTTCCAGCTCGTCCAAGGTATTGAAATCATATACAACGTGCCGATCGTCAAATCGGATTTCCATATTTTCGGCGCGTTGGTTGATCCGCTCAATCGTTCCGATATCACCGTTGAAAATGCCGGTTCCAAGTGTTCCGTCACTTTTTTCCCATTCCAGATCGTAATTGTTACGGATCTGCATCACGCGATCGCCTTCACGGTATACCATTTCGCGGAATTTGTATTCGCGTTTTTCGGGAGAGGGGGGATTGAGCGCTTGTTGCAGAATCACGTTAAGGTTTTCGGTTCCGGTTTCCCCCTTACGGGAGGGACAAATAACCTGCGTTCCATACACGGCAAGATCGCCGTAGGTGCGAGGCAAGCGCGTCCGATAAAGCTCTGCTACGGTAAAGGCAATCTCTCGGTCGGTAGCGCGGGGGAGGAAAAAGAAATCGTTGTCCTTGACGTCAAGGCACGGCATTTCTCCGCGATTGATCGCGTGGGCATTGGTAACAATCAGGCTCTTTTGTGCTTGACGGAAGATCTCGGTCAAACAAACCGTCTCAAATCTTCCCGATTCCAAAAGATCACACAACACGTTTCCCGCGCCCACCGAAGGAAGCTGATCCGAATCCCCGATGATCACCACCCTTGCCCCCGGCTTGATCGCCTTGAGCAGTGCGCACATCAGATTGTTATCGACCATAGAAGCCTCATCAATAATGATGACGTTTTCCTCCAACAAATTCTTTTCATCGCGGTGGAAGCACAAACGTCCGCCCTCCTCGCCGCCATACTCCAGAAGTCGGTGCAAAGTCTTGGCTTCACAGGAGGTAGATTCCGACAGACGCTTCGCGGCACGTCCGGTGGGGGCACAAAGCGCAATACGGTATCCCATACTTTCAAAAATATGTAATAATGCCCGCACCACCGTCGTTTTTCCGGTTCCGGGGCCTCCGGTCAGAAGCATGACACCGTTTTCAAGCGATGACACAATTGCCTGACGTTGCAGTTGTGCATATTGCATTCCGCTCTCGCGCTCTTCCTTGAGAATAAAGGAACCAATGTTCGCGCCCTCCATTGCGGGACAAACCCGATCCAGCAATGTCAATTTTTTGGCAATGTATTTTTCGTTTTCATAAAGCGATCGCTCGTACAGATATTGCACGTCACCGTGACGTACCATACAGAGTTTTTGTTCGTTTAATAACAGAGAGATTGCCGCCTCAATGCGTTCCTCGCTTGCATCCAACAATTTTGAGGCGCTCGCCACCAGCTTTTCACGAGGCAGACAAACGTGGCCGTTCTGACCGGCATTTGCACCAAGCAGGTAGCGCACACCGCTGCCAAGCCGCTCATCGGCATCCTGCGCAAAGCCCAGATGCACGGCAAGTCGATCGGCGCGCTCAAAACCAATCCCATCGATTTCCTCGCAGAGTCGGTAGGGATTGTTCTTGGCAATATCAACGGCACCGGAGCCAAACCTTTTGTAGATACGAACCGTAATGGCAGCGCCAAAGAATTCACGGAAGAACATCATCGCCGAGCGAATGCCCGCCTTGTTCTGAAACTCCTGTCCGATCTCCAAGGCGCGCTTGGGCGTGATTCCCTGAATGCTTGCCAACCAATCGGGATGATTCTCGATCACGTCAAAGGTTTCGTCACCGAATTCATCGACAATACGTTGCGCAATTTTAGGCCCGATCCCCTTGATCGATCCGGAGGACAGATATCGCAGGATCGAGGCACGATCGGCAGGAAGTTGTTTTTCAAACTGTTCCACCTTAAACTGCCGTCCGTATTTGGGATTGTGTACCCACCGTCCGTAAACAGTAACCACGTCACCCTCGCCAATGTATGGCAAAATACCGGTAACGGTAATCAACTCGTCGGTATCGGTGCCAAGATCGCAAATCGCAAAGCCATTTTCCTCATTGGCATAAATAACGTGCTCAATGCTTCCGCTAATCTTTTGCATTCCCGCATCGTCGATCGGTGCTTGCATAAATCCTTCTTCCATAAACGTCCTCCTTTCTAAAAAATGCAACGGTCATCCCCATTACAAAACCGATTATTCAATCAGATAGCAATCGGCGTCGTAGCGATCAATCAGTTCCATCACCGAATCGCAAAGCGTTGTCCCCGTCCCGATCGTCCCGTCCATCAGTGCCTGTGCAATCAGTACCGCAATACGTGCGTTCCCACGGCGCAAAGAGGTGCGTTCCGCCTCCTCCAACAAAAACGACAACGAAGCAACGTCCTCCTTGGTTCGCAACTCCACCGCGGCCACGAGCTGCGGTGAGGCAAACAACCACTCACAGAAGAAAAGGATTGCACTGAACGCGCCAAAAATCGCCAATGCTAAAAATATGACCTGTAAAAACAACATTTCTCCGCCCCCTTCCCGTTATAGGGTATGTGGGTGGGGACGGAGAAGTGAAAGATGCCCTTGCGGCAGGCAAAAACCCACCTTACAAAAAGCGTTATCGATTATTTCGAAATGGCTTTCAGTTCGTCAACCAGATCACACGCCTCCCAAGGCGCGTTGACGTCCTCACGGCCCATGTGACCGTAAGCAGCGATCTGACAGTAGATCGGACGGCGAAGGTCAAAGCGACTGATGATAGCGGCAGGACGCAGATCGACCAGGCGAGTAACCGCCTTTTCAATTTCAGACTCTGCAACAACAGAGGTTCCAAAGGTATCTACACGAACCGAAACAGGCTTTGCAACGCCGATGGCATATGCCAACTGTACCTCACACTTGGAAGCAAGTCCCGCCTTAACGACGTTCTTGGCAATGTAGCGAGCCGCATAGCATGCAGAACGGTCTACCTTGGTGGGATCCTTACCCGAAAAAGCACCGCCGCCATGACGGGCATATCCGCCGTAGGTATCAACAATGATCTTTCTTCCGGTCAAGCCGGTATCGCCCGCAGGGCCGCCAACAACAAAGCGTCCGGTGGGATTGATGTAGATTTTGGTAGCCTCGTCCATCATATCGGCAGGCACGATCTTCTCGATCACCTCGCGGATCAGATCGGAACGAATCTGCTCGTTGGTAACCTCTGCACTGTGTTGAGAGGAAATAACGATGGTATCGACACGAACGGGACGGTCGTTTTCGTCGTATTCGATCGTCACCTGGGTTTTACCGTCGGGACGCAGATAATCCAACGTACCGTCCTTGCGCACCTCGGTCAATCTCTTTGCCAAAGCATGAGAAAGCGAGATCGGCAACGGCATCAACTCGGGGGTTTCATCACAGGCATAACCAAACATCAAGCCCTGGTCACCCGCACCGGTATCCAATCCGTCGGTGTCGGTTCCCTCTTTTGCCTCCAGGGACTTGTCAACACCCATCGCAATGTCGGGGGACTGCTTGTGCAAGGAAGTGATCACGGCACAGCTATCGCAGTCAAAGCCGTATTTTGCGCGGTCGTATCCGATCTCACGAACCGTTTCGCGAACGATCTCCTGAATATCGATCTGCGCATTGGAGGTAACCTCACCCATAACGCAAACCATACCCGTGGTGCAAAAGGTTTCGCAAGCCACGCGCGACATGGGATCCTGTCTTAACATTTCATCGAGAATGGCATCCGAGATCTTGTCACTGATCTTATCGGGGTGCCCTTCGGTAACCGATTCACTGGTAAACAATTTTTTGCTCATTTCTTCTTCGTACTCCTCAATTTAAATCTCACAAAACATATCTTTTCTCTTCCGGCAACAAAAAAACTCCGCAAAGACGGAGCATTTGGCTCTCATCTAACAGGAATTAGCACCTTACCCATCGGCAGGTTGCTGTAACATCATCGTGCCTGTCACTACGTTACTCTTGATAAGATATATTTTATTATTTATAGTATACCACAAAATGCGACCTTTTGCAAGAGGTTTGAACAAAAAAAGAAGACGGCACGCGCATTTTTTTGCAACGTACCGTCTTTTCGTTCTATTAAAAAAACGCTTTCACGCCATAGGAAACAACCGTCATGATGGTTGTTGCCATCACCACACCGCCAAATGCGGCAAGAAAACTTTTTTTGGGCTCAAGCCCCAATACCGAGGCAATCAACGTACCCGTCCATGCACCGGTTCCGGGAATCGGAAGACCGACGAAAATCAAAATGCCCCAATAGGAAAACTTCTCAATGGTTCCCTTGTGTTTTTCAATCTTTCGATCCAGCCACGCCGCAAGGTTTCGAAAGAAGCGGACACGGGAATTGCGCATCCATTTCAAGAATGCGGTAATAAAGAGCAAAATAAAGGGGACCGGCAATAAATTTCCCGCCGCACTGAACAAAACGTTCTGCCACCACGGAAGACCCAGAGCGCAACCGAGCGGTATTGCACCGCGGCATTCAATGATCGGAAGCATAGCACAGAAAAAAACACACAGTTCTTTTCCAACGCGTTCCAAGAAAAACATTTCAATCGCTTCAACCATATTTTTCGATTCCTTTACAACTATTTTAAACGGTTTTACTTTCTCAATACAAAAAAGATAATCGCCAGTGAGAAAAGAATCACTGCAACCGCCACAAGGGTAATCACAAGAGAGCGCAACCGACTGTGTTGTTCCGTCCCCTGCGTCTTTGCAGTAGTGGAAAGAAAACCGATTCTTTTCAGAATTGTAGAAAGCGGCTTATACAAAAGCAATACAATTGCCGCATTCAGGATCGCCTTTACCAGATTGAAAGGCAATAAGATTTTAGGGATCATTGCCGCAACGTCGGCAACGGTTCCCCCGATGTAATGCGGAGTGATAAACAAATTGGCAAGCATCATCACCGATGTCACCGAAAAAACACCCGAACACAATCCAACAATGGCACCCGCCATAGATTTTTTATAGTGGTAGATCATACTTGCGATCAAAGAAAAGGTTACGGACGAGAGTACGTTCATAATAAATCCGTATACGCCCGTGCCACTGATGGTGATCAACTCCAAAAGCGGAACCAGAATAGCGATCGCCAAACCGTAAACAGGGCCAAACAACAGAGCGCAAAGAATAATCAACGAGTCCTTAATGTCCAACGTCAAAAAAGACACCGGAATCTTAATAAAAAGCATACAAGCATACGCCAACGCGCAAAACATTGCGGTTGCCGCTATTTTTTTGATTCGATCGGTAGACGTTCTTGTTGGATACATAATAAAAAATCCCCCTTTCATAAAACGGGAGAATCCACACGGATAAAAAAACCGTGCTTCCTCTTTTCTCATCCGGACTTTCAAAACAGGTGCACATCGATGCTCACCATCGACAAGGCAAGCTTTGGCTTGCCTTACAGAATCGCTCTGCGATTTTGGCACGCGTTTTACCGTCGGTTCGGGAATCTCACCCGATCGGCTTCGCATAGGAAGTTCGCAGACTTTTACTGCCGGTATGGAATTTCACCAATCCCCAAAGAATATTGTTAATTGTAAGCAGAGGGAGAAAACAGAACTCCGCTTTCTCCCTCTTAAATTTATGCTGTTTTAGAATTAGCCAAGAATCTTGGTAACGACGCCGGAACCAACGGTTCTACCACCCTCACGGATAGCGAAACGGAGACCCTCTTCGCAAGCGATGGGAGTGATGAGCTCAACGGTCATGTCTACGTTGTCACCGGGACGGCACATCTCAACGCCCTCGGGAAGCTCGATAACACCGGTAACGTCGGTAGTTCTGAAGTAGAACTGAGGTCTGTAACCAGCGAAGAAGGGCTTCTTACGGCCGCCTTCCTTCTCGGTCAGAACGTAAACCTGGCCTACGAACTTGGTGTGAGGCTGTACGGAACCGGGCTTAGCCAGAACCTGACCTCTTTCGATCTCTTCCTTAGCTACACCACGGAGCAGAGCACCGATGTTGTCGCCGGCCTCTGCCTGGGGCAGGAGCTTGTGGAACATCTCAACGCCGGTAACGGTGGTGGACTTCTTCTCGTCGGAGAGACCTACGATCTCAACACCGTCGGAAACCTTAACGGTACCACGCTCTACACGACCGGTAGCAACGGTACCACGACCGGAAATGGAGAATACGTCCTCGACGGGCATCAGGAAAGGCAGATCTGCCTGACGCTCAGGAGTAGGAATATAGCTGTCTACAGCATCCATCAGCTCGAGAATGCAAGCATACTCGGGAGAGTTGATGTCGGTGCTAGCGGACTCAAGAGCCTCACGAGCGGAACCACGGATGATCGGGAGATCGTCGCCGGGGAAGTCGTAGGAGGACAGAAGATCACGGATCTCCATCTCTACGAGATCGAGCAGCTCATCGTCATCAACGAGGTCCTTCTTGTTCATGAATACAACGATTGCGGGAACGCCTACCTGACGAGCGAGCAGAACGTGCTCACGGGTCTGCTGGAGAGGTCCATCGGTACCTGCAACAACGAGGATAGCGCCGTCCATCTGAGCAGCACCGGTAATCATGTTCTTAACGTAGTCGGCGTGGCCGGGGCAGTCAACGTGAGCGTAGTGACGGTTCTCGGTCTCGTACTCAACGTGTCTGGTGTTAATTGTGATACCTCTTGCCTTTTCCTCGGGAGCGTTGTCGATCTGGTCGTATCTCAAGAACTCAACGTTACCGGATCTGAGAGAAAGGGTCTTGGTGATTGCTGCGGTCAGAGTGGTCTTACCGTGGTCAACGTGACCTACGGTACCAATGTTAACGTGGGGCTTCGAACGTTCAAATGTTGCTTTTGCCATTTTGAATTTCCTCCGTAATTAATATTAGTATTTTTAAATTTTTAAAGCTTTTAAGATGCTATGATCCAATCAGTTCTTAGCGCGCTCTTTGATGATCGCTTCCTGAATGGACTTCGGAACCTCTGCAAAGTGGCTGGGCTCCATAGAGTACTGTCCGCGTCCCTGCGTCTTGGAACGAAGGTCGGTTGCGTAAAGTCGGAG
>JAZRGI010000244.1:0-2457 GCA_045644105.1 Eubacteriales bacterium
TTTGATAGTACATATGCACTCTCCTTTCTAATTTTTTGGGATTTCCCGTTTTTTAAGCGCTTGTCTTATAGACACAAATCAGAATGAAAAGGTTGTGTGGTTTGGAATAATTATATCATAAATTTGTGAATTAGTCTATAGCGAAACCGCCGAGAGCGACCAAACGGTTACTCTCGGCGGTTTTATTTTATCGTTGAATCATGACTTCATAATAGCAGTTTTTAGACGGCATTTCAAAATCACCATTTTTCTGTGCGTACACAACTATGGTAAACATCTTTTATGTCGTTTTTTTACCTTCCGGCAGGGAGGCTTTTTCAGCTTACTCTCTTTTGAAGCAAGATTTTTTAGAACTGCGTTTCACTCATCTCACATTATACGTCTAAACCGATAATAAGTCAAGTGATATTCCGACTTCGTCGGAGTGATATTATTGCTATCGCAATAGTGGTATTGAAGCCTAACGGCTTCAGTGATATTTTATTCGACATTAAACACGCGTAGCGAATAACACTCGTCGTCAGTAGAATATCACAGCGAAACAATATCTCTCGCCGTAGGCAAAAAACCGGCGTGATACTCCGTTAAGAGTATCACGCCAAGGTGTCGGACGGATTTTTGCTTATGACAACTTTTCCTTTGCCTCGCAATACAAGCAACGGCAAATTCCCTTTTCGGGATCGGTCAATCTGAAGAGTTGCTCCAGCTCCTGCTCCACGGTACTGATACATCTCGGATTACGGCACTTGAAGCGGTTGCTCAAAAGCTTCTCACGCTCCTCCGCAGAGATCAAACCCTGATTTTTTGGGTTGGCTTTTGCCTCCTCCAAAAGCTTCAGGATCAATGCCATGCGCATATATTTTGCGTTGCTGACCTGCTTGAAATAGCAAGCTCTGGGATCCTCATCGATCTTGACACTGATCTCGTTAACACGCGGTAGAGGATGCAGAATGATCAGATCCTTTTTTGCCGTTTCCAACTTTTCGGGCGCAAGAATATAGCTATCGCGCAAGCGCATATACTCCTCAATATCGGCAAAACGCTCGCCCTGTACACGCGTCATATACAAAACGTCAAGCTCGGGCATAACTGCCTCGAGGTCGGTGGTTTCGGTATATTCCATACCGTACTTGCGAATCACCTCGTTTTTGATGTAGCTCGGTACGCGCAACTCCGAGGGAGAAATGAGCACCAAGCGAATACCCGTATAACGGGAAAGCGCGGTGATGAGCGAATGTACGGTACGTCCGTACTTCAAGTCGCCGCAAAAGCCGACGGTCAGATCATTGACTCTTCCCTTCTCGCGGCGAATGGTAAACAGATCCGCCAAAGTCTGCGTGGGGTGACAATGTCCTCCATCGCCCGCATTGATCACAGGAATCGAGGAATTGCAAGCCGCAACGAAGGGGGCGCCCTCTTTAGGGTGACGCATTGCGATGATGTCGGCATAGCAACTGATGACCTTTGCGGTATCGGCAATGCTCTCTCCTTTGGACGCCGAGGTCGACTCGGCAGACGAAAATCCAATGACATTACCGCCAAGCTCCAACATCGCCGCCTCAAAGCTCAAGCGCGTACGCGTAGAAGGCTCGAAAAAGAGCGTCGCCAGTTTCTTTCCATGACAGATATCGGCATATTTTTGAGGATTGGAGATAATATCCGATGCGGTTTCCATCAGCGAATCAATCTCCGGCACCGACATATCCAAAATATCGATTAAATGTTTCATTGACAATCTTCTCCGTTCAAAAAATCAGATCAAAGGTAGGTTTACGCCTTCGCGCCGTTCACTTCCAGATACTTCTTAATACGTGCTATGTTTTCGGCGTTCTTCTCGTCCTCCTCGAGGTACTCGATGATGTCGTAAACGTCTACAACCGAGTATACCGGGAAACCGAACTCGTCTGCAACTTCAGCCATTGCCGACTTCTCGCCCTGTCCCTTTTCCTTGCGGTCTACCATGACGAAGGTTGCGGCAACCTTTGTACCCTCCAGAGTCTGCAGGTTTGCCATGCTCTCACGGATTGCAGTACCTGCAGTGATAACGTCCTCAACAATAACGATCTCCTCGCCTGCCTTCGGAACGTATCCTACGAAAACGCCGCCCTCGCCGTGATCCTTTGCCTCTTTACGGTTGAAGAAGAAGGGAACGTCAAGTCCGTTCTTGGACAATGCGATCGAAGCCGAAACGGCAATCGAAATACCCTTGTATGCGGGTCCGTAGAGAACGCATCTCTTCACGCCGATCTTGTCGAAGTATGCCTTAGCGTAGAACTCGCCGAGGCGGGAGATCTGGTCGCCTGTCTTGATCTCGCCCGCATTGATGAAGTAGGGAAACTTTCTTCTGCTCTTTGCGGTGAAGTCTCCAAACGTCAATACGCCTGCTCCCTCAAGAAACTGTATAAATTCACTTTTGTAACCTTCCATTGTCCATTTCTCCTTTAATCAACAAATTCT
>JAZRGI010000245.1:0-16129 GCA_045644105.1 Eubacteriales bacterium
TGCAGGCGGCAGACGGTACCAAACCGGTAGCCTTTGGCGCATCGACGGTCACCGCCCCCACCAAGCCGGATGCAACCCTTGAAAACAAGGTCGAGAACGATTCCCCGGTCACAGAGGTTTCTCTTGACGACTATCCCGCGCTCCAAACTGCAAAAGAAGATGAAGGCGAAAAGGTGGAGGTTGTCGGTATCCGCTTCCGCTCCTCCGGAAAAATGTACTACTTCGCCCCCCACGGAATTGCGGCGAAGAAGGGAGAATTCGCGATCGTTGAAACGACGAGAGGTCCCGAGTTTGGTGACGTCTGTCTTGGAAACACGATGGTAAATGCCAGCGACACGGTTTCCCCGTTGCGTCCGTTGATCCGTATCGCGACACCTGCCGATATCGCAAAGAACGCCGAAAACCGCGAAAAAGAAAAGAGCGCTTTGAAAATCTGTCAACAGAAAATAGAAGATCACAAGCTCGACATGAAGTTGATCGACGTGCAATACGCCTTTGACGGTTCGAAGCTCTTGTTCTATTTCGCATCCGAGGGCCGCGTGGATTTCCGCGAGTTGGTCAAGGATCTCGCGTCGGTATTCCGCACGCGTATCGAATTGCGACAGATCGGTATCCGTGACGAGGCAAAAATGCTTGGCGGCATCGGTGCCTGCGGCCGCGCGTTGTGTTGCTCCACTTTTCTGCCCGAATTTGCGCAGGTATCTATCAAAATGGCAAAGGATCAAGGTCTTTCTCTCAACTCTTCCAAGATTTCCGGCGTTTGCGGCAGATTGATGTGTTGCTTGCGCTATGAGTCTGAAGTTTATAGCGAGGAAATCCGTAAAACGCCCTCGAACGATTCGTTGGTGCGCACCGAGGACGGAATCGGAACAGTTATCAGTTCCAATCCCCTCGCCGGAACGATCCGCGTCATCTTCAAGGATTCTCCCGACACCGCACCCAAGCAGTATCACCGTGATCAGGTCACCGTTCTCCCCAAAGAAAAGAAGGCGAACGATGAACCGAAAAACAAAGAAGGAAAGTAAAAAGGCTTTTTGCCTGCTTTTTGAGGCTTTTCCAAAAAGATTTTGAAAAAAAATAAAAAATTTGCAAAAAACAGTTGCAATTCAAAAAAAATATGATAAAATATAGTTACAAGGGCAATCTCGCGCAAAGCGATAAGCCCAAAAATCTCATAGGAGGTACAAACCAATGGCATATAAGATTTCCGATGATTGCGTTTCCTGCGGTGCTTGCGTAGAGGCTTGCCCCATGGATGCAATTGCAGAGGGTGATGGCAAGTATGAGATCGACGCAGATAAGTGCGTTGGCTGCGGCGCTTGCGCAGATACCTGCCCCGTAGGCGCTCCTCAGGAGGCTTAATTACATCCCCGCAAAGTGGCGGAGCAAGCGAATCTGCCTGCTTCGCCTCTTTGATTTCTATCGCGATTAATTTTTGTTACAGATTACCGTCGGAACGGAGAACCTAACGCATGAACGATAATGAAATCACACTTCTTTCTGACGAAAGGATCGACGTGGTCAACGAGCAACTCCGCTTGATCCAGAAAAAACAAGGTCTGACCTACGGCACGGATGCTTTTTTGTTGGCATCCTATATTCGCACAAACCCGCGTGCGCGCGCCGTAGAGCTTGGAAGCGGAACCGGGATCATCTCGCTTCTGCTTGCCTCACGCACGAAACTCGGACACGTGTGGGCGGTTGAAATACAACCCGCATTTGCCGACTTGATTACCCGTAACGTCGCCATCAACGGTTTTGAAAGCGACATCACTACGCTTTGCGCAGACTTAAGGGGGCTATCCTCCGCACAATTTGGCGGAGAGGTCGATCTGGTATTTTCCAATCCCCCCTATATGAGATGTGACACAGGCAAAAGAAACCTTGCCAATGAGAAATACATTGCAAGACACGAGGTGTGCGGTACGATCGAGGACTTTTGTCAAACGGCATCAAAGCTGCTCCGCTACGGTGGAAAATTCGTTACCGTATGGCGTCCCGACCGATTGACCGATCTGCTCGGCGCACTTCACAAAAACGCATTGGAACCCAAGCGCATGACCTTTGTACACGCAGACGCCGATGCCGAGCCGTGTATGGTCTTGACCGAGGCGGTAAAAGGCGGTGCACCTTCCCTAATGGTATCGGCACCCTTGTTGCTTTATGAACCGATCACAACCGCTTCAAAAACACGCACTATGACCGCACGGGCACAGGAAATTTACGCTACCTGCTCATTTGATTGACTTTCGTTGATTGACAACGACTAAATTTGGAAATGATAAAACTGAAGATAAATTTGATTTGTAAAGGAGAAATAATATGAACAAAAAGTTGATGTTTGGTTTGACAATTGCCGCAACCGCTACCACCGCTCTGATTATCGGTATCCTTCGTGAGTTGAAAGAGATCAGAGCCCTGACCATTGATGCAGAAGAGCTTGCCGAAGAGATCGTCAACGAGCTGCAGGAAGTGCAGATCCTTGCCGAGAAAGAAAATTGACTTTAAAAAAGGATTTCACCAAATGGGGGTGTTGCGGCTTGCAACACCCCCGTTGGCAATACGAATATGGAACATATAAAACGTGTACTTAGCTTTACCCGACGCGCTTTGGACGACTATAAAATGATCGCGCCGGGCGATAAAATTGCGGTCGGTGTTTCGGCGGGAAAGGATTCTTTGACACTGCTTTGCGCAATGGCGGAGCTTCGCCGCTTTTACCCCATCCCGTTTGAGTTGATCGCCATCACCGTTGATATGGGATTTGAGGGTGCCGATTTTTCACCGATCCAACGGCTCTGCGACGAGTTGAACGTCCCCTACCACGTCATTCCCACCCAAATATCAAGCATTATCTTTGACGTGCGAAAAGAAAAAAATCCCTGCTCGCTCTGTGCAAAAATGCGGCGCGGCGCACTTCACAACGCAGCAAAGGAATTGGGTTGCAATACCGTCGCCCTGGGACATCATTTTGACGATGCGGTAGAAACCTTTATGCTCAACCTCTTTTTCGAGGGACGCATCGGTTGCTTTTCTCCCGTCACTTATTTGTCACGCGTAGACCTGAAAATGATACGCCCCATGCTCTATATGCCCGAAAAAGACGTCCGATACTTTGCTACAAAAGCAGAGTTGCCCGTTATCAAGTCGCCCTGCCCCGCAGACGGCAACACGCAACGCGAGGAAATGAAGCAACTTTTGAAGGATCTGGACCGCAAACACGACGGACTGCGCTACCGTATCTTCGGTGCGATACAACGCGGAGAGATCGACGGCTTTAAAGAAATGGCGGGAATGCAAGGAAAAAAGGCGTATCGCGAGGAAGAATAATCTTCCCCTACATAGAAAAGGATAACGATTATGAACACATCAGGCTTTCTGCCGCTTTGCCGCGCCGACATGGATGCGCGCGGTTGGGATACCCCCGATTTTGTATACGTAACGGGTGATGCTTACGTCGATCACCCCTCTTTTGGCGTTTCGATTATCTCGCGCGTATTGGAAAATGCGGGCTACCGCGTTGCCATTCTCTCGCAACCCGATTACAAAAGTTGCGATGCCTTTCGCGAATACGGAAAACCGCGCCTCGGTTTTCTCGTCACGTCGGGAAATATCGACAGTATGGTGGCGCACTACACCGCCGCAAAGAAGAAACGCAGCTTTGATTATTACTCCCCCGGCGGCAAAATGGGCAACCGTCCCGACCGCGCCGTCATCGTCTATTGTAACCGCATTCGCGAGGCATATGGTGACGTTCCCATCATCATCGGTGGTCTTGAGGCATCTCTTCGCCGTTTTGCGCACTACGATTATTGGGACGACAAGGTACGCCGTTCGGTCTTGGTGGATAGCCGTGCCGATATTTTGACCTACGGTATGGGAGAAGCGATCCTCTTGCGCATTGCCGCTCTGCTTGACAAGGGCGTTCCCGTGCGCAAGATCCGCGACGTGCGAGGCACCGTCTACCTCTCCAAGCCCGAAGAACCGGTGCATTACGAGGTTGCCGCAACCTTTGACTACAACGAACTGAAGACCGACCATCGCAAATATGCGCAGGCGTTCGGTATTCAATATCAAAACCAGGATTCAATCAACGGCCGTGCGATCTGCGAGATCTACGACAACAAAATGTTGGTGCAAAATCCACCGATGCCTCCCCTTGAGCGCGAAGAGTTGGACCGTGTTTACGCACTTCCCTATATGCGTGCCTATCATCCAAGCTATGAGGCGGCGGGCGGTGTGCCCGGAATCGAAGAGGTGCAATTCTCACTCACCCATAACCGCGGTTGCTTTGGCGGTTGCAATTTCTGCGCGCTCGCCTTCCATCAAGGCAGAACCGTGCGCTCCCGAAGCATCCAAAGCGTTGTCGAAGAAGCAAAAAAGATCACCGCTCTCCCCGGCTTCAAGGGATACATCCACGATGTGGGCGGCCCCACCGCAAACTTCCGCTACCCCGCCTGCGACAAGCAATTGAAAAGCGGCGTTTGCGCCACCCGCAAATGCCTGGCTCCTACACCGTGTAAGAATTTGAAGGTCGACCATAGTGAATATCTCGACCTGCTCCGCCAATTGGAGTGCCTGCCAAAGGTCAAAAAGGTATTTATCCGCAGTGGCATCCGCTTTGACTATCTAATGGCAGACAACAATGACGAGTTCTTCCATAAGCTTGTCAAGGATCATGTCAGCGGTCAACTCAAAGTTGCACCCGAGCATTGCTCCGATGCGGTTCTTTCCTGCATGGGAAAACCGAACTTTTCGGTTTACGAGGGCTTCCGCGAAAAATTCTTTGACATCACGCATCAGATCGGAAAGGAGCAGTATCTTGTTCCCTATCTGATGTCAAGCCATCCCGGATCGACGTTGGACGATGCCATCGAGCTTGCCCTGTGCCTGAAGAAAAACGGCTATGCCCCCGAACAGGTTCAGGACTATTATCCCACTCCCGGAACGGCTTCTACCGTCATGTACTACACGGGAATCAATCCCTTGACGATGAAACCGGTCTACGTTGCCACCGACTATCATGAAAAGCAGCTCCAACGCGCGCTTCTGCAATTCAACCGTCCGCAAAATGCCGACCTTGTACGAGAAGCGTTAACACGCGCCGGAAGAACCGACTTGATCGGATATGACAAGGATTGCCTTGTCCGTCCTGCCGCCGGACAGAACCCCAAAAAGGAAAACCAGCGCGCCGCGGCGCCCGCCAAGTCGCGTCAGGCAACCGGTTCGCGCAGAAAAGAAAGTGCGAAAAAGCCGCTCAAAAAAGGAAGTCCCACGCCTCCGCGCACTTCCAAACAAGCGTCCAAAACAACCAAACCGGCATCTGTCCGTCACCGTAAAAAATAAATAAAAGAAGCGGGAGCTTCGGTCAAACCCTGTTGACCGAAGCTCCCTTTTTCTCTTATTCTGTTTGCAAAACACGTTCGGCTTCGCGGCGGATCTCATCGTTGATGCGGCGCATCTCCCGAACGGGAACCTTGATCACCGCACGGTCGTAGGTTATCAATCCGTTGATCTCCTCCTCTACGTCCGAAACCTGCGTATAGATGCAGGCGCAAAGTCCCTGACCGATCAAAGGCAAAAGCTTGTTCAAATACAAGGCACGCAACGCCTCCGTCAGTGCTTCAACCGAGCGAAACTTTTTATAACCAAACTCCTTTTGCTCGTCAAAAACGTGCCCATCCACCTTCATGGAATAGCCGCCGAACTCACTCAACACCACAGGTCGCTCGTCTTTGGGAACGCGCAACGGTGTGTAATAGGTGTGCAGGCTTCGCAGATCGGTCTTGCCGACACCCTGATCATGCCAACCACTGACCGAATCGATGATGCGGAAAGGATCTTTTTTTCTGACGTATTCGGTCACCTTCTCCGAATCAAACTGCCCCCATCCCTCGTTGAAGGGAACCCATGCACCGATACTGACGCAGTTTCCGAGTTGATCCATAATTTCGTCGGTCATATGCCAATACTCATCTCTTGCCTCTGCATCCTCGCGTGCAAAATATCGGTAATCGTCGTCACGGTGATGAAAACCGAGAAACGGAAACGCCGCTACGTGCGTAAAGCGATATGCTCCGCCGCCGTTCACAAAATCCTGCCATACAATCAATCCCAGGCGATCACAGTGATAGTACCACCGCATCGGCTCAAGCTTGATGTGTTTGCGCACCGTATCAAAGCCCATATCCTTGAGCATCTGAAGCTCGTCAACCGCCGCTTCGTCAGAAGGATAGGTCAACATACCGTCCGACCAATAGCCCTGATCAAGAACACCGTTGAAGAAATAGGGCTTGCCGTTCAAGGTCAGACGCGCCGTTCCGTTTCGGTCAACCGTCTTTCCAAACGAGCGCACACCAAAATAAGAGGACACGCAATCACCCACTCCGTTGGTCACCGTAAAGGGATAAAGCTTCGGGGTTTGCGGACTCCAAAGATCAAACTCGTACTGCAAAGTCACCTCTTTTTCAAAGGCTTGACAAATGATCTCGCGCTCTCCGTCAAAAACTCTGATCTCGTGCGATTCCCCAAAACCGTCGACAAGAATACGCACACTGCGCGTCGCGGCATCGGGGAAAATCCGCAGACCGCGAATATAATCCGCAGGCATACTTTCCAACCAAACCGATTGCCAGATACCGCTTTGCGGGGTGTACCATATGCCGCCGCGTCGGTCGCTTTGCTTTCCTCTCGCACCGCCGTTGCGCGTTGCCTCGTCGGCGCAGATCACCTCGATCTCATTCTCACCAAGTCTTGCCACCGACGATATATCGGCAACAAAGGCGGTAAAGCCGCCACGGTGATATGCTACCTCGCAACCGTTGACACGAACCCAACACTCGCTATCCACCGCATCAAAATGCAGGTGTGTCGTACCGCGCAAAAGCCTCTCATTCAGTGTCACGGTACGGCGGTAGTGCAATTTTTCTCCGCTCCGCAAAGCAAAGCCCTCTTCCACGCCGCTATTGATCGTTTCGGGGGAAAATGGAACGACGATGTCACCTTCATATAAGGACGCACCGTCAGCATCCTCCTTACAAAAACGCCATTTGCCGTTCAGACATAGCCAATCTTCACGCCGCATCTGCGGACGGGGATGTTGACTGTGCGGGATCTCACCGATCTCATATTTGGTCTTCAGTTGCATCTTCTTTCTCCTTTTTCCACTCTGTCGATCTTCGCGCTTTGCCGAGAACGGGAATGATGATCAACATCAACGCCGACACGATCGCTCCTACCAAAAAGATCTCGGGGGCGGGAATGTATTGTGTGGTCATGGTATCGGCACTGTTGAGATCGGGAAGCGGAATATTTTTGGCGCGGTTGATGGCGTTGCCGATCATCGGCCCGATCAACATGGGGATCAACACACTAAAAATCATACGAACGCCCTGCAACTTTCCTACGTTGTCCTCCGGCGTAGCATCACGAACCAATGCGCCGCACAGTGCGGAAACAAAGATATATCCCGTGATCATGACAAATCCCGCAATGCCAAAGAGTACAAGTGCCGCGCTCTTGCTCTCGGGACGGGCAAGATACATACCAAAAAGCCCCACACTCAAGATCAAAGCGGCAACGTAAAGCAGACCTGCCTTGTCGCGCCTGTCGGACAACGACGCAAGACAGAGGTTGATCGCCGCGCCGAGAACGATGGCAAGACCGAAGACCACACTGTATTCCACGGTACTAAATCCAAGATAGGTCTTCATATAGATAATGAGATAAGGCATAAACACCTGACAGGCGATGCCGTAAACGCCCACCAGACAAAGTGTCAGATAAAGCGTTTTGTTTTCGCGAATCACCGACGGACGGAATCCGTAAAACAGGTCGCCAAAACTTCCCTTGCGCTCAAGTGAGGGAGCATCCTTGACGATAAAGATGCCCATCGCACCGCACAGGGAGATCACGATACCAAGTCCCAAAAAGAGTCCTCGGTATCCGATGAATTCCACCAAAATTCCAAAGCCGCCCGCCACGATCAACATCGCGATCAGAGGGAGGATCGAAAGGATCCCCTCAATCCTGCCGCGGATCGCTTCGATGGTATTGTCGGTCACCCACGCGTTGAAGGCGGCATCGTTTGCAGAAGAACCGAAAACCGTCATCACACAATCCCCCACAACCACTGCAGCCAGTGTCAGGGAAAGCGCCTGTGCCGCGCCAACACCCAAAATTGTCTGTGTCAGATCGACGCTCAAAAAGCCAAACGCTCCCACCGTAATACCCCAAATGAGATAACCGTAGGAGATAAAGGAACGGCGGTTTCCGCTTCTGTCCGACAGTGTTCCCGCAATCAACGTCGTCACGGTTGCAACGACACCCGAAAGTTGAACCATCAAGGTGACGGTATCCAGATCGGGAGCGATCGTTTCAAAAACAAACAGGTTAAAATACATATTCTCAACCGACCAGGCAATCTGCCCCACGATACCGAACAACAAAAGAATCAACCAACTGCGCTTTTCAAAAAACAGTTTTTTCATATCAAATCCTCCTTTGTGTGGAATGCGTATCCACCTTTATTATACCATTCCAAGCCCGAAAAAACAATACCAAGTACAAAAAAACGCGGAAAATGCTTTTTGCGGCATTTCCCACGTTTTATAAAAATGTACTCAATCCTGCGATTGGAAGTGAACCGTTCCCGTTTCCACGTCCATCGATTCGACAATTGCCAAAGACTCCAAACGGTAGCCGAGATTGCGAATGACTCTGCCGCCCACCTGGAAACCCTTTTCGATGGCAATGCCGATGCCCTCCACCGTTGCGCCGGCACTCTCGGTGATCGAAATCAATCCCTGCAGTGCGCATCCGTTGGCAAGAAAATCGTCAATGATCAAAACGCGGTCATCGGCAGTCAAGAAGCGCTTGGACACGATAACCTGATTTTTACAACGGTGGGTAAACGAAACCACCTCGGCAACGTGCATATCCCCGTCAATATTGATGCTCTTGGACTTTTTCGCAAATACCACCGGCACACCAAAGCATCTTGCCACCGAGCAGGCAATGGCAATTCCCGATGCCTCAATAGTAAGCACCTTGGTGATCCTCAGAACGGAAATACGTCTGTAAAATTCCTGCCCCATCTCATCCAAAAGAGCAACGTCCATTTGATGGTTGAGAAAGCTGTCTACCTTCAACACGTTTCCCTCTTTTACGATCCCGTCCTTTAAAATACGCTCTTCCAAGCAATTCATATCCGGTGCCTCCACGTCTTTTTTTCTATTATACGACATTTGTCCGCGTTTGTCAATTTTTTTACAAAAATTTTTAACAGAAAAGTTTTTCACCTTCGGTGCCGCTCTTGACAGGGCGAGTGGCTTGCGGTATAATTATGTGTGAAATACCGTGAAAAACCATGCCGAAAGGAAAGAAAGCCGTGAAAGAAACCATCTATCAAAGAAGATCTGTGCGTAGTTATGATCGCCAACCGCTCTCAGAGGAGTTCCTGCAACAGATTCGCGACCGCATCCAACACCTGACGCCCTTATATCCTTCGATCAGTGTGCAGGCAACCATCGTCGGGCGCGAGCAGGTGCGTACCCCGTTTTCATGGGCGCCTCCGCACATGATCGCCATCTACAGTGAAGAGGCGGAAGGCGACCTTGAAAACGTCGGGTTTCTTTTTCAACAGGCAGACCTTTATCTTCAAAGCATCGGTCTTGGCTCCTGTTGGCTTGGCATGGGACGCATGACAGGGGAGAATGCTATGCCGCCGGAGGATGGCTTGCGCTTTGTCATTCTGCTTGCCTTCGGCATACCAAAGGATGCGCCTCCGCGCACCTGCACCGCCGATTTCAAACGCCGTACCCTTACCGAAATTTCCGATGAGCCAGACACCCGCTTGGAGCCGGCACGGCTTGCCCCCTCCAGCATCAACAGTCAACCCTGGTATTTTCTGCACGAAGGAGATACCGTTCACGTCTATCGCACCCGTCCCTCACGTCTGCGCGCACTCGCCGAGTTGAACCGTATTGACGTAGGGATCGCATTGGGGCAACTTTATACGGCAAAGCCCGAAGGCTTTCAATTCTTCCTCATCGATTCCCCTCCCGCCCTCAAGGGAGGACACTATACGGGCAGTCTGCGTCTTTGAATCACTCTGCAGACATCACCAAACGTTTGGCTTTTACTGCGTTTTTCTTAAAAATCGGTCGTCAGCGTAAAAAATTAAGCATTTGCCAATTGACAGTTTTTGATTTTTATGATATACTAATATGAATAGTTTTTTGAAACCTGAAAGCGAAAGGACTTTTTTGCTATGAAATGGACATCTCTTAACGAACTGCGGGAAAAATATCTTGCTTTCTTTGAATCCAAGGGGCATCTCCGTCTGCCTTCTTACCCGCTGGTTCCCATCAACGACAAATCTCTCCTGCTCATGAACTCGGGCATGGCACGCATGAAGAAATTCTTTACGGGTGAGGAAGAGCCTCCGCGCAATCGCGTTACCACCTGTCAGAAGTGCATCCGTACGCCCGACCTTGAGCGCGTCGGTCACACCGCACGTCACGGTACCTTCTTTGAAATGCTCGGAAACTTCTCCTTTGGCGATTACTTCAAGGATGAGGCCATTCCGTGGGCTTGGGAATTTTTGACCGAAACGTTGGAAATTCCAAAAGATCTGCCCTGGCCCTCGATCTACGAGGAAGATGAGGAAGCATACGAAATTTGGGTCAATAAGATCGGTGTAGATCCTTCTCACGTGGTTCGTCTTGGTAAGGCGGACAACTTCTGGGAACACGGCACAGGTCCTTGCGGTCCCTGCTCCGAGATCTACTTCGACCGCGGCATCAAGTACGGTTGCGGCTCTCCCGATTGCAAACCCGGTTGCGATTGCGACCGCTTTATGGAGATCTGGAACAACGTATTCTCCCAATTCAACAACATGGGCGACGGTACCTATACCGAGTTGGCACAGAAAAACATTGACACCGGTATGGGACTTGAGCGCCTTGCCTGCGTTATGCAGGGCGTTGACAATATGTTTGAGGTCGACTCGATCCGTAAGGTCATCGACAACGTCTGCGCCATTGCCGCAAAGAACTACGGCGATGACAAGAAGAACGACATTTCAATCCGTGTCATCACCGACCATATCCGCTCGGCTACCTTTATGATCTCCGACGGCGTAATCCCCTCCAACGAGGGACGCGGCTACGTTTTGCGCCGCATTCTCCGCCGCCCCTGCCGCCACGGAAAACTGCTTGGCATCAACCGCTCCTTCCTGCCCGAGCTTGGTATCATCGCCATTGAAGAATCTCAAGGCGCATACCCGGAGCTTGCCGAAAAGAAGGACTATATCCTCAAGGTCATCGCGATGGAAGAAGAGCGCTTTGACGCCACCATCGATGCAGGTCTTGCAATTCTGAACACCATGATTGAGGAAGCAAAAGAGAAGAACGCCAACACCCTTTCGGGAGAGGACGTCTTCAAGCTTTACGACACCTTTGGCTTCCCCATCGATCTGACACGCGAAATCGCCGAAGAAGCAAGTCTTGCAATTGAGGAAAACCGCTTTGCAGAGTTGATGCAAGAGCAAAAGATTCGTGCGCGCGAGGCAAGAGCCAATATCAGCGGTTGGTCCAATGCTTCCAAGACACTGCTTGCGGGCCTTCCCACCACCAATTTTGTCGGATACGACAGTTTGAACGCCGATGCAACCGTTCTGGCGATCCTGACCGACGATATGTCGGTAAACGAGGTTTCTGAAGGCGACTGCACGGTGATCCTTAACACCACCTCCTTCTACGGAGAGGGCGGCGGACAGATCGGCGTCACGGGTGAGATCGTTTGCGGCGACAGTGTACTGACCGTAACCGATACCAAGAAGACCGACGGCGTTTACATTCACCTCTGTACCGTCAAGAACGGTGCTATAAAGGTGGGCGACACCGTACAGGTGCAGGTCAACGCACCTCGCCGTGAAGCAATTATGAGAAATCACTCGGCTTGCCATCTGCTCCAGAGCGCACTGCGCCGCGTACTCGGCAGTCACGTTGAGCAGGCAGGCTCCTACGTTTCCGATAGCATTTGCCGCTTTGACTTTACGCACTTTGCGGCAATGACAAGCGAAGAGCTTGCAGAGGTTGAAAATATTGTAAACCTTGAGATCCTGGCAGGTCAGCTCGGTTCTATGACCGAAATGGCAATCGACGAAGCCAAGAAGCTTGGTGCAATGGCTCTGTTTGGTGAAAAGTACGGAAAGATCGTTCGCGTTGTCCGTATGGGCGAAAACTCGGTTGAGTTCTGCGGCGGAACACACGTCAACAACACCGCAAAGATCGGTATGTTTAAGATCACCTCCGAGTCCTCGGTTGCCGCAGGCGTACGCCGTATTGAAGCGGTTACCGGTCTTGGCGTGCTCAAGCAATTGAAGGATACCGAGGCTCTGGTTGCACAGGCATCCAAGGAGTTGAAGGTACAGAAGCCCACAGAACTTGCAAAACGTGCGGCACAGTTGCAGGCAGAGATATCTTCCATGAAAAAAGAAATCGAGGCTCTCAACGCAAAGATCGCGGCTTCCAAGTTGGACGGTATTATGGCAAACGCCGCATCGGTAAAATCGGTACGTCTGGTTACTGCATCGCTTGACGGAATGCAGATCGACGCCGCTCGCAGTCTGGCAGACGAGATCAAAGCGCGCTACGACGACGTAGTTGCCGTTCTCGCACTCTGTGCCGACGGCAAGTTGAACTTCCTCGCGGTTGCAGGTAAGAGCGCGGTTGCAAACGGCGCACACGCAGGCAAGTTGGTTGGTGCCGTTGCCGCCCTTACCGGCGGTAAGGGCGGTGGACGTCCCGACAATGCTATGGCAGGCGGACGCGACACCGATAAGACCGCAGAAGCACTGAACGCCGCAGCAGAGATTCTCTCCGCACAGATCAAATAAGCAATTTTATATCATCAAGAGCAGTTGGGCAGATTTTTGCTCAACCGCTCTTTTTTTCTAAAAACCCCCCTGCCTTTTCTCAAAATCACTTGACAAAAAACAACTTATATACTATAATGGACTCAACCCTGATAATAAAATAAGGAGAGTCGGCAATGAAGATCATTCACGAATCTTTTCAGATAATGGGTTCCCCCTTAACGGGATTGAATCCCCTCCCCAAATTCAGAGATCATAAAAAGCCGTCGGTCAAAACCGACGAGGCTTTTCCGGAAGAGTTGAAAAAGGGCATCGGTTGTCAAGGTAAGGTCCTGCCCTATCTCATGCAGGATCGCTACACGCAGGAAAGAAAGCCGTTGAAACTCAAAAGCTTTGTTCTGGAAAACCAATATCTCCATGCGCGCTTTTTGCCCGAATACGGTGGTCGCCTGCACTCTCTTTACGATAAGACCGAGCAAAGGGAGCTTCTCTTTGCCAATCCCGTGATCCAACCCGGAAATCTTGCTATCCGCAACGCATGGCTTTCGGGCGGTATAGAGTGGAATATTGGTTGTATCGGTCACACCTATACCACCTGCGACAACGTATATACCGCCATTCTTGATGACGGAAACGGAAACGACTTTTTGCGCATCTATGAGTTTGAGCGCAACAAGAGCATCTTCTGGCAGGTGGATTTTCATCTTCCCGACAACTCCCGTTATCTGATCTCTCACGTACGTATGATCAATCCGTTTGACACCGATACCACAACGTATTGGTGGTCCAACATTGCCGTTCCCACCGATACCAAAACGCGTATCCTTGCCTCTAACCGCCACGTCATTTCCTTTGTAGACGGTGCCTGCAAGTTTGAGCGTCTCCCCAATCTAACCGCCTTTCCCGATGCCGACGTCACCTTCCCCGACAACGCCCCCCGCGCCTTTGATTACTTTATCCAAAAGGACAACGACGGAGAATCGACGTGGGAAGCCGCCGCATATGAAGACGGCTTGACCTTCTATGAACGCTCCACCGCACCGCTCTACTACAAAAAACTGTTTGCCTGGGGCAATCACCGAGCCGGAAAGCACTGGCAGGAATTTCTCTCGGACGGTGTCGGCACCGGATACTATGCCGAAATCCAAGCCGGTATCGCGCCTTCTCAACTGCACGATAAAATGCTTCCCGCACACACCTCCTACGAATGGACGCAATGCTTTGGACGCACGCGTCTTGACAGTAACCGTCTGTTCGGTGACTATGACGATGCAGTAGACTACCTCGATGCCACCATCAATCAACAACTCTCCAAAGAGGACATCGAGGCACTTGACAAAACCTGCCGCTCTCTTGCCGATCTGCCGGTACGCAAAGAAAATCTTGTACACTGCGGCAGTGGCTTTGGCGCATTGGAGATCCGCCGCATGGAAAAAGACGGCGATGCAATGCCCCCTACGTCCATGTACTTCCCAAATGATAGCATCACCGATGTCGAGAAGCCCTGGTTGACACTCTTGGAAAACGGAACCCTTCCCGACGTTGCCCCGGATCAGATTCCCACCTCCTACATGATCAGTGAAAAGTGGCTCCCGCGTCTGAAGGCGTGCGCCGAGCAAAGCGGCACTTGGAATGCCCTTTTGCATTACGGAACGGCGGTTTACGAATACCAGAACAACCGCGTTTACGTCACCGACTCCTACGACGAGGCGCAAGAAGCGGCGCAATTGGCAGAGGCAAAGCGCGCGTGGGAGGCATCACTCCAAAAGATGCCAAATGTCTGGACATTGCGCAACCTTGCCGTCCTTGCCGAGCGCGATGACGATAAGGAAACCGCCGAGGCGCTTTACGACAGGGCGCTTGCTCTCCCCGAAGCCCTTTGCGACTATGCTCTTGCATCCGAATATCTTGGCTTTTTGACGCACCTGAAGAAATACGAAAAGGTATGGCAGATCTTCAACACCCTGCCCGCGGATTATCAGATGGTCGACCGCATTCAGATCTCCGCGGCGGTTGCAGCGGTACGCATCGGTCAATTTGATTACCTGGACGGCTTCTTCAAGCGCAATCACCACGACGTCCGCGAGGGCGAGGAATCCCTGACCAACGTTTGGTTTGAGTATTCCGCACATAAGCTTGCAAAGGAGCGCGGCATCAAAAATCCCACCACCGAGCAGCTGGAGGATCTGATTGACGAGGCATGGGATCTCTGTCCCCCCGACTACTCCATTGATTTTAGAATGTCGGTCAACAAAAAACAGAAATACAGAATTTAAGACTGTATCTCATTCAAAAAAATATTTTCAAATATTAAAACCGGAGGTTTTATCATCATGGATAGAATTGTAAAAGTAGGTATCATCGGTTGCGGCGGAATCGCCAACGGCAAGCATATGCCCTCTCTTTCCAAAGTTGAAAACGTACAAATGGTAGCGTTTTGTGATATTATTCCCGAACGCGCAGAAAAGGCAAAAGCCGAGTATGGCACACCCGATGCAAAGGTCTACACCGATTACAAGGAACTGTTGGCAGACAAGGAGATCGAGGTCGTTCACGTCCTGACACCCAACCGCGAGCACGCAGACATCACCGTTGACGCGCTTTACGCAGGCAAGCACGTTATGTGTGAGAAGCCGATGGCAAAGACGGCAGCCGACGCGAGAAGAATGTACGAGGCGGCAAAAGCAACCGGAAAGAAACTGACCATAGGTTATCAACACAGACAGAAGCCCGAAACCATCTATGCAAAGCAATACATCGATTCAGGTGCGCTTGGCGAGATCTATTATGCCAACTGTCTTGCAACGCGCCGCAGAGGAACGCCTAACTGGGGTGTATTCCTTGATGAGGAAGCACAGGGCGGCGGCCCCATCATCGACATTGCAACGCATAGTCTTGACCTGACACTCTACTTAATGAACAACTACGAGCCCGAAATGGTTGACGGTAAAACCCATAAAAAACTGGAGCAGCCCGAGGCAGGAAACATCTGGGGCGACAACGGCGTCAGTACCACTGCCCTTGAGGAAGCGGCTTGCGCCTTTATCCGCATGAAGAACGGTGCCACCATTATGTTGGAAACAAGCTGGGCGCTCAACACCTGCGAGCCGATTTCGGAAGGTAGCTGCGTACTTTGCGGAAGCCGTGAAGGTCTGCAAATCAAGAACAACGTTCTCAAGCTCAACAAGGTAGAGTTTGACCGTCAGACCGAGACCACCGTCAACACCAAGGCAGGCGGCGTTGCCTTCT
>JAZRGI010000246.1:0-3640 GCA_045644105.1 Eubacteriales bacterium
CAGTGTCCGACTTGCCGAAGCGGAGATCAGGGAAGTGTTCGATCACAAATCCGATGCCGCGTTTGTGCGGGAGAGCGATACCGCCTTCTTTGGCGATACCGTTGCCACCTGCCCGATGTGCGGCAGGGAAATGCGCCGACAACGCAGTTTTTACGGATGCAGTGGCTACAAGGACGGTTGCAAATTCTCGGTAAATATCAGTATCTGCGGACGGGTGATCTCGGTTGCGCATCTGAAGGAATTGACCGAGCAAGGGAAAACGTCGGTGATTCAAGGATTTGTTTCGCCCCGTACGGGAAAGACCTTTGAGGCATCACTCAAACTGGAAAACGGAAAAGCGGTGTTTGATTTTGAAAAACGTCCGCCGCGCACCGACATGGCAACGGCACCCATTTGGGACGGCGAAAAGCCGCCGCTTCCGGAGCCGCCCCCACAATGATATATAAAAGAATGCGGAAGATGCCTTTTTTGTGGCACTTTCCGCATTTTTTATGTTTTTCGGGTGTCGGAATGAATTCTTTTTCGGTAGGCACTCGGTGCGATTCCAACCTTGCTTTTAAAGGTGTTTGAGAAATAGTATTCATCGGCAAAACACAATTTTTCGGCAATCTGACCGACACTGAGATTGGTATTTTCCAAAAGCTTTTTTGAAAAATCGATCTTCTTTGAGAGAAGATAAGCATACGGTGTGATGCCGAAGGCTTTTTTAAAGATGCGGATCGTTTGAGATTCGGATCTTGAAACCTGCTTGCACAATCGCTCTATCTTGAATTTTTCGGTGATCTGCGTATTTAAAAAATCCTTCATTTCATATTCAATGCCCATTCCTTCTGATCGCTTTTTTTGATGGGTATGCATTTTGAAAAGGATTTCATTTAAGATACCAATCAGAGATGAGGTCGCATCGCCGTCGTTTTGCTTTCCTATTTCTATAATGCGGCAAAGCTCGTCCTTGATATCAAGACCGACAAAATGTGATTGATTGGACATTCCGTAGCCATCGATAAGGCTTTCGGCAAGCGAACCCGAAAAATTGATGAAATATTTTTTCCACGGATCGGATTTGTCGGCATAGTAGTGTTGCTTTTTCTTGCTTTGCAGAAAATAAGCATCGCCTTTGCTCGGGTGGAAGGTGATGCCGTCCAGGTGCACCGTTCCGGTTCCTTCTTCGACGTATTCGATACAACACACCCGCGAATGCTCGCGCTTGATCTCATAGCTCTTGTCGGGAAAGGTGATGCCGCATATTTCAAAACGGATCAGATCTCGGTTTTGCGATTTTTGTTGAAATCGGTATATTTCCTCATGCATAGCAGTATTCCTCATCTTTATGACGGTTTATTTCATTTGTTTTTCAATATTATAGCAGTATAATATAATAAAGTCAATATTTTTGGAGGAAAAAATATGAAATTCAGACCTGTTGCGGTGCCGTTGATCACCGTTGATCCCTATTTCTCGGTATGGTCGTGCAACGATGCGCTTTACAATGCCCCTACCCAACACTGGTCGGGCAGAACCTGTCCCATTGTTGCGGGTGTTTACGTAGACGGCAGATTTCATTCGATGATCGCTCATGATGAGAACGGAATGTCTCTGAACAACCGTATCTTCCAACGCGATCTTCAAGTTACCCCCACAAGCTCGGTCTATCGCTTTGAGAACTCTTTCGTAAGAGTGAAACTGCGTTTTACCACGCCGCTTCTTTTGGATCGACTCGATATTCTTTCCCGTCCCGTTAGCTACGTGGCTTATGAGGTAGAGGAAAAGGTGGCGGGCAAGGATATCCGCTTTATGTTTGGTATCGGTGCGCGTGCCTGCGTCGATAACAAGGAGCAGTCGGTAGGCTTTAGAAAGACGGCGTACTCGCTTTCCTGCGGCAACGTTTGCCAATCTCCGCTTGCGCAGACCGGTGATACCGTGATGATCGACTGGGGCTATTTGCACCTTTGCGACAAGGATGCGAGAGTAGGACACTTCCGCACGGGCGACGTCTTTGAGATTCTGCACATGAACAACACCTACAATGCCTATTCGGTCAACCCCTATCTTTTCGTTGTCAAAAAGGAAAATCGGGGTGTAATTACGCTTGCATACGACGAGATCAAGCCCATTGAGTATTTCGGTGAGGCACTTGACGAGTACTATACCAAGCATTTTGACAGTTTCGAAACAATGGCAAAGACGGCGGTTCAGGAAGCCGATGAGGTTCTTTCGCTTTGTGATGCCTTTGATGCCAAACTGGCCGAGGAAGCAGGAAAAAAGGGCGAGAACTATAAGAATATCATCTCTCTTGCATACCGTCAGGCAATCGGCGCGCATAAATTGGTTACCGATACAGATGGCAATATTCTGTTTCTTTCCAAAGAGGACGAGTCTAACGGTTGCATCGGTACGCTTGACGTTACCTATCCTTCCATTCCTCTGTTCTTAAAGTATAATCCCGAGCTTGTCAAGGGTATGCTGCGTCCCATCATCGACTATGCAAAGAGTGATGCATGGGGATATGATTTTACGCCGCACGACGTGGGACAGTATCCCGTTGCCAACGGTCAGGTATACGGTGCCTGCGGTCTGTATCTCAAAGGCCCCGGTGCGTGCATTCGCGCAGGTATGAGAACCAATATGCAGATGCCGGTTGAGGAAGCCGGAAATATGTTGCTTTGTCTTGCCGCCGTTAAAAAGTACGCGGACGGAGATCGGGAGTTGTTTGACAGTAACCGTGATCTGATGAAGCAGTGGGCGGACTATCTTGTTCAGTACGGATATGATCCTGAAAATCAACTTTGCACCGACGACTTTGCGGGACATCTCGCGCGCAACTGCAACTTGAGTCTGAAGGCGATCCTCGGTATCGCGGCGTATGCCGAGCTTTCGGGTGATACGTCCTATGCCGATATTGCAAAGGAATACGCACAGAAATGGGAGATCGATGCCAAAGCAAACCACGAGGGAACACGCCTTACGTTTGGTGACGGCGACGGTTGGAGCCTCAAATATAACATCGTTTGGGATAATCTTTTGGGCTATAAACTCTTCAGTGACGAGGTCAAGAAGAACGAGATCAAGGTTTATAGCCAAAAAATGAATCGTTACGGTGTTCCGCTTGATAGCCGTGCCGACTATACCAAGATCGACTGGTTGATGTGGTCTACCCGTATCTGGGAGGACGAAGCGTATTTTGAAAATGTCTGCGAATGCATCGTAAATATGATCAACGAAACGCTTGATCGCGTGCCCTTGACCGACTGGTATTTTACAAGTACTGCCGATTACAGAGCATTCAAGAACCGTACCGTCGTCGGCGGACTCTTTATCAATCTGTTGGATTGATCGGTGCGACAAAAAACAAATACAAAGGGGAGTCGCTTGACTCCCCTTTAAAACTTGCATAAAAACCAAAGAAAAAATGCGAAATAAATCACGCCGGCCATATTGACAACCCCAAAATCATGTGATATAATTTCCGTACACAAAAGAATAAACGCAGAACATCAAAGGCTCGTCAGAGTCTTGTTGTCGGGCGTACTGCCGTCAGTACGTTCGAGGGTAAGGAAATCGCGGTGAGAATCCGTGGCAACAGCCATTACCGTAACTCTTGTTTGCCATGCAAACGGTCAAGTCGGAATGCTTATCGTTC
>JAZRGI010000247.1:0-15434 GCA_045644105.1 Eubacteriales bacterium
CCCCCTTTCTTGCGAAGTCGCAGATCTACGCCTTGCTCGATCTGCTTGCCACCGAACAACGCCACGCGCCCGATCAAACCGAGCAAGCCCTGCTCTCAAGGTGTATCGATTATATGAAGGAGCATTTTTCCAATGCTTCGATAAACGTGGCGAACGTATGCAATGCTACTTACGTTTGTCGATCTACCCTGCAACGCGCCTTTCATAAGCACCTCGGCACCTCTCCCGGACAGTACCTTTCAAGCCTGCGGCTCAATCACGCCATGCACCTGTTGGGGCAGGGGAGCAATGTTAAGGAGGCGGCGCTTGCATCGGGATTTGCCGACGAAAAATACTTTTCGCGCGTTTTTAAAACGACCTACGGATTTCCTCCTTCACAGATCCGAAAAGAATCCTTGTAAAAAGGATAAAAGAGCGATGCTACCGCATCGCTCTTTTTTATCGACATCACCGCAAAAGGAAGCCGTCCATGTCGCGCATGACCGCAGGTTGATTCCGATCTTCGGTGAAAACGGCACGCAACTGCCGCATTTTCTCCTCGTCGGGAACCGAAAAGGAAACAACGTCCCTGCCGATTGCGGCATATTTATGCTCTCCCATTGCGTGGTAGGGAAGCAACTCCACCCGCTCCGGAGGCACACAGAGGCGCAAACGGTCGCGGATCGCTTCCATCTCTTCCACGGTATCGTTGACACCGCCGATAACGGGAATCCGCACCCAAACGCGCGCACCCGCAGAGAGAAGTTTTTCCAGATTGGAAAGGATCAGCTCGTTTGAAACGCCCGTATAGCGCTTATGCCGATCGGCGTCGGCGCATTTGACGTCGTATAAGAACATATCGGCGTAAGGAAGGATGCGCTCAAAGGATGCGTAGGACACGTATCCCGCGGTATCCACCGCCGTGTGCAAAGCATTTTCCTTGCATTTTTTCAGAAGTTGTTCCAGAAAATCGATCTGCAGCATACACTCACCGCCCGAAAAGGTAACGCCACCGCCCGAGTTTGCATAAAAGGTGCGATCCTTCATCACTTCGCGCAAAATCTCATCCACGGTGTATTCTTTTCCGCAGATCTCTCTGGCATCATTCGGACAAAACAACGCGCACCTGCCGCAAAGATCGCAGGACGACAGTCGGTTCGGGCATCTTTTTTTGCAGGCACCGCACCCGGTGCATTTGTCCCCGAAAAACATCAATTGCGCATCGGGCGATTGGCTTTCGGGATTGTGACACCACGCGCAGGCGAGATTGCACCCCTTAAAAAATACCGTGGTGCGAATGCCGGGGCCATCTACGTAAGAATTTCGTTCAATATCAAAAACAATTGCCTTCATGATATCATCCTTTTTGCTCGGTTCTTGCAATGACGTCATCCTGCAACGAGGGCTTCAGACGCACAAAATAATCGGAAAAACCCGACACACGCACACGCAAATGCGCATAGTCCTGTGGATTTTCCTGTGCCGAAAGCAACTCCTCGCGCGAAACGTAGGTCAATTGGAAGTGAATACCACCGTTTTGAAGATAGGTTTCAAACAGACGCACGGTTTTTTCAAAGTTCGCATCATCCTTCACAAGCGCCCCATCAAGTGTTACGTTGGTGACGGTTGGACCATTTAAAATATGGTGCGGATCACAGGCTGCAACCGCGTTGAGTAGCGCCGAAAGCCCCTCTCGGTCGTGTCCACCGCTCTGTCCGAGTCCAAACTTGAAGGATTCACCCGCACATCGACCGTCCGGAGTAGCCGCGGTATTGGAGCCAAACCACTTGTGATGTTCGTTGTAGCCGATGAGATTTCCCACCAGATATTTGTGCCCAAACACCGATCTCTTGTCCTTCAGATAACGGTAAAGGCTATCGGTAAAGCGACGCGCAACTGCGTTTGAAAGTTCATCGTCATTGCCAAAAAATTTGCCCTTCTTTTTGATCAACGTCAAAAGCTCCTCGTGTCCCACCCAGTTGTCGGCAAGCGCGTCCAAAAGCTCGGAAAAGGTGAATATGCGTTCGTCATAGACGAATTGCGCAATCACTGCCAGCGAGTCGATCACATTGGGAATACCGATCAGATCAATGCCCGAACAAGCAAGGGTGGCACCGCCCTGCGTTACGCTTTTTGCGCGAGCAACACACCCCTTAAAGAAGATACTGCTGACGATATTGACGTCTTGCGCACGCAAAAGGTTGAACTTATCCTCATATGCAAGGATTTCACCAAGATCGGAGAAAAGCTCCTGCTCGTAAATACGGTAGAAGTCATCAAAGTTATGGGCTTGACAAACGTCGTCGGCTCGAAGGGAAAGCGTACGCTCCAACGAGCGAACGATGTTTTCCTGTGCCGATCCCATGTAAATACCGCCGGGAAAGGCGACCTCGTTGCACCCGACCTGCGTATAGCTGACGGCATCCTCGTAGGACAAGCCCAGATGCTCCATGAACGCCTGCAACTTCGGCTCGTCATTGACAAAAGCAATGCGCTTGTAGGAATCCTTTCGCTCGCAATCCATCATAAAGCGAAGCACCTCGGTGGGTGTTTTTTTCGTCCATCGCAGGGAAACTTGCGGAATATAGGTGGGAAGCTCCACCAAAGACGTCACCATCAGGCGCGACAGATCGTTAAAGCCGTCCTCGCCGTTTGGCAGGTATCCTCCAATGGCAAAATGCGATTCGCCCCCGCGTGTAAAATTGCGGCTCTCTTTAGAAGTGTGTGCTTGCAATAAAAGAAATAGCTCCTGCAAATATGCCACTGCCTCATCCTTTGTCAAAGTACCGTTGGCAATATCCTTACGGTAATAGGGGTAGAGATAGCGATCGGCAAGTCCAATGCTGTCGGGAACAAAGGAGAAGCAAAGAGCCAACACCACAACCGCCTCGTAAAAGCTTTCGGCGCCCATTTGAGGAACACGGTGCAAAGCCTCCGAAAGACGGAGCAGGTTTGCACGGTATTCGTCGTTTTCGGTCTGTGCCGCCAAATCATCTGCCTTGTCGGCGGATTTGTGCGCCCAACCGATCAGAGCGTCGCAAAAGAGTGAGAGCGCATCCAAAAATTCGATTGCCTGCGCATCCCCCGCGTGAGCGGTGCGCGACTCTGCAATTTCCTTGCGGACCCCCTCCACACCGTCGCGAATGATTCCCTCAAAATTTGCGGTGGAGTGTTGCCACTCGAAGGTGACGAGATTGTTAAGGGGTTGTTGGAAAAAGAACCTTTTGGCAGCTCCAAAAGCGGCGTGCCCTCTGCGTTGAAAAACGTCGCCCTCAACCGTACCGTCAAAAAGCAGATTTCCCGGCAGAGCAGATTCCTCACGCAGCACCGGCTCCTGCGCCAATATATATTCACAAACGCGCTTTGCCGATCTTTGAATAGCCGAAAGGAAGAGATCCTCGCGGTCGTATTCAATCGAAATCGTGCGAGGGAACATCTCGCCCGCCAGGGTAAAGGCTGTCAGCTGCTCAATTCGTGCGTTCATGGCAATCTCCTTGTAACCTTTTTTAACAGTATAACAGATTTCCAAAGATCTGTAAATGCATAATTGAACAAATTTGTATTTTTCGGCACAACAATATCAAAAAAACGGTTGAAAAAGAAGTTGCAAATTGCTATAATATAAAAGGGGGTGATGCAATGAACAACGATTTTATCATTACGGAGATTGCACGAGTGATCACGGTGGGCAAGCAAGAGTATACAAGAGAGAGCCATTCCTTTAATCCCAACTTGAAATATAACGAGCTTATTTTTTACTTTTCGGGACAATCCACCGTCTATTTCGGTAATACAACACTTGCAATAACCCCGTTTTGCGTCGAGCTTTTACCGCAGGGAAAGACGGCGCGCTATGACGTGACGATCCATGAGCCGATAGAATGCATCGACGTCTTTTTCAGCACCGACCGTCCCATATCCGACCAAGCCTTGGTTTGGGAGGGTAAGCCCAACGAGCGACTTGCGTCCTTGTTTCAGCAGCTGTTTGCAAGATGGGTGGGGAAGGAAGCCGGCTACTATTTTGAATGTGCGTCACTGCTTTACAAAATTCTGGCACAGCTGCAAAAGCAAGGCTATTCTCCCACCGAGCATCAGAAAAAAATTGAGCCCGCATTGCGTGCCATACACACAAGCTTTCTGCAAGAGGATCTGACGGTGGGCAAGCTTGCCGCGCTCTGCGACATGAGCGAATCCTACCTGAAACGGCTGTTTAAGGAGCGATACGGGATTCCGCCGAAAAAGTATCTGATCCAGCTCAAGCTCAATCACGCCTGCGATCTGCTCCGCCTGGATCGCTACACCGTTACGGAGATTGCCGAGATGTGCCACTTCTCGGATATTTATTTCTTCAGCCGCCAATTCAAGGAGCATATGGGGATCACCCCCACACAGTTTGTTAAAAAATACAAATCGGCAAAATAAGAAAAGGCAATATCCATCCCATTGGGGCGGGTATTGCCTTTTTGTTTGTTTCTTTTTTTGCCCCGTCGTTGAAAAAGCAGGGGCGTTCGGGAGCTGCCGAAAATTAAAATTCAATCTTGTACTGCTCGGTCACCTGCTTACCGTTTTTCAGCACCACCGCTTTGATCAGTTGACCTCCCCTGACCTCAGCTTCCACCGTAATGCCGCCCTTTGCCGCCAGACAGAAGGACACGTCAACGCTGTGCGGCATGCCGGGAAGAAGGGTGATCGTCTTTCCGTCGCTTTGCAAAAGCATATCGTTGACCGAGGAAACGAAAATTCCGGCTGCCGTCGTAAACCAGGGTCTGTAGCGGTATCCGCGCTCGTTGATCTCAAACAGCTCGTTGAATACGCCGGCAGAAGGGTATGCCTGCTTCAGCATTTCATAGGCGCGCTCCTTCATCCCGGCTCTTGCGTAGCCCTCTGCCTTCCAGCAGGCATACCAGGAGGAAATTCTGCCGCCCACCGGATACATATTGCCGTATGCCGCACCGTTGATCTCAAAATCCTCCCATGCGTCAAGCATTTTTTGATCCTTGCTATCCAACACCTCAAACGGATATTTGCCCGCAAATACGGCAATGCTTTTTTGCTTACAGCCAAGGAACGGAACGTATCGGTTATTTTCAACGGGCAGATTTTCGTAGAGCTTTTGCGCCACTGTCACACATTCCGCGGCATATTCCGCATCGATCCCCAGGATCTCCGCCGCCCTCGCACAGCACTCCAAAAGCTTGATCGCACCGCAGGTCGTCATAAACGGATTTTCCACGGAAGATCCCAACCGCTCAAGGTCGGTACATTTACCGATGTAAAGGCGATCTCCGTTGCGATAGAGCATATGCTTCGTCATAAATTTGGCGCAACCGCGGATCATGGGATAGCACTCTCTTAAAAATTCCGCGTCCTCGGTATATTCATAATAATTGAAGGCGCCGATTCCAACGAGAGGGAGGTGGAAAATATGATCCTGCCAGTGTCCCGAGGGTGCCAGCTCCAGCGAGGGATACTCTCCGCTTTCCCAGTGAAAACGCACCATGTCCTCGGTTTTTTCGTTTCGGTGGGAGTCGCTTGCCCGTTTGATTGCCGTTGGCAGGCATTTATAAAGGCGGTACGACGGAACACGCTTGGCAAGCGCGTGACGGTTGGCGCTGAGAAAGCCCAGATAAGAAGAATATTCGTCAAAGGCAAAAAATCTTCCGTCCCACGCATTGTTGTTCAAGCCAACCGCAATCGAATCACGCGTGGTACTGCACTTGACCGAATAAAGAGAGGTGTTGTAGATGCTGTTCAGCGTTTCATCGGAGGTTTTTACGTAGCCGAGATCATAAAAATCCCGAAAATGCGCAACACACTCCGCAAGCAAGCCGTCAAAGCCCTCGGCTTTGATCTTTGCTTCATAAAGCTTCAGCTTCTCCAAAAAGTTCTCGCCGCCAAGATCGTCCTCTACGCAATAATAAAAGGCAACCTTTTCTCCGGCGGAGGCGTTGAAGGATAGCTTGATGCCGTTCTCGATCGGCGTTGCGGTGTACGCCTTGTCGATCCATACGCGCACCTCTCCCGTAAAGACCTCCATGCCGAACAGTTGAAAGCCGATGCAGCATACGTCATCGCGTTTTTCAACGTACAAAACGTTGATATATCGATTGATCCTGTCGTTATATCCGCACAGCGTAACCTGAATAGCGGCGTTGTCACTCCCTCTTTCGAATCGCTTTTGAAGCGCATAAACGGGGATGTCGGGATGAATGAAGCCCTTGGAGGCGATCTGCTCTCCGCCCTCGTAGTCGCATACGCTCTCAAAGCATCCTTCCTCTACCCGAAGTGTCTGCGACCACGTGGAGAGCCGCCCCTCCGTACCAAAGGTGAAACGCCCCAGCGGAAAGAGCTTTGCCTGCAGCAAATTGCAAACACCGGTTCTCCGTGCCGAGCGAACCACAATACCGTCAAAGGTGTGGAATCCCTTGTCCTGATAATCCCGCGCACTGTATCCAAGCATACCCTCGGCATCCGGGGCAAAGGATATATCGCCGTTGGACAGCATGGGCGGAAAGTAACATTCTCTGTTTTCCGTGCTATGATAGGTCATTGCTTTTGTCCTCCTTTTGCAGGCAGTCTTTTCTTTGAAAACCTTGCGACACCTTAATTATATCACTTTTTTGCTTCAATTCTATATCTGAATTACCCCAAAGTTTATCCAAAACACTCTTTTTCTATTGACAAAATGCCGCCATGGGTATATACTGATAATCGGTAAAAGGGGGAAGCAAAATGTCCATTTTCCTAAAGCACTTTTTTCAAACGGATAAACCGCTGTTCGTTTGTGAATTCGGTCACAGTGAGCGCAAGGAATCCAAGGCGGTAGGTCCTTGGTCACGGGACTTTTACCTGTTGCACTTTGTTGCCCGCGGGTACGTGGAATTTTCGGGATTTCGCGCAGAGGCGGGGCAGGCGTTCCTCATATCCAAGGAGCGTATGCATTCCTTTATCGTCAGTCCTCATTACGAGCATTTTTGGATCGGATTTTCGGGCAATGCGGTGGCTTCGATCTTTGAAGGGCTGGGACTCGAGCACACCGAGCATCAGCTGTTTTGCGTGGAGCATCCCGCGTATATCCAAGCGATCTTCGCTTCGGCATTGGAAAAGCTGGAGGACCAAAGCACCGAATCTCCCAACGCCATTGCGCTTTCCGCGCTCCTTTCACTGCTTCCGATGCTGAAAAGCGAAAAGCAGATTCAAACGATGCATCGGATCGATTACGCCGAAAGAGCCTATCTGATGATCAAAAACAACTATATGTATCCGTTAAAAATGGAAGACATCGCAAAGGAAATACATCTGAGCGAAAAGTACATGTACCGTTTATTTTTGAAGCGCTTTGGGCTTTCTCCGCAGCAATTTTTGCGAAAGACGCGAATGGAGGTTGCCAAAGAGCTTTTGAAAAAGCAGGGCATGACGGTCACCGAGGTCGCGCACGCCGTGGGATATTCCACCCTGCCCATCTTTTCAAAAGCCTTTACCGCCTACCACGGCATCAGCCCCTCCGCCCTGAAAAGCAAAGCGAACGGCAGGACTGAAACAAGAGCAAAAAACAGTGATGCAAGACCGGTATCGTAAATTCCCACTCAAAAGAAAGACGATCTCAAGCCGTTTTGGCAAGAGATCGCCTTTTTGTTTTTGCGGTTGGAAGATGCCCGTCCTCTTTCGGAGGTACGGAGGATCATTTCATAATGTAATATAAGAAATGTCCGGGCTTGCCTCTCAGGTCGATGTTTTCCAGCAATGCCTTTTTGCTTGCCGAGAGCGGACGGCGCTCCTGAATTTCGGTAATACCAAAGCTCTTTACATCCTCAAAGAAGCGTTCCACAAGTTCCTTACGGGTGGGATCATCCACTGCGATTCTGGACATACGGAGATAGCGAACCGAGAGATACTCGCGCTCAAGACGTCTTCTGTAAACGTCGTTCTCGGCAAGCGCAAGCGCTTCGGCAAACAGTGCCTCGGCTTTGCAGATCAGCTCGTCGGTAATGTAGGGTGCATCGGGATATTGACGGATCGTCAGAACGTCACTCTCACACGCATCCATCACAAGCGCAACGTACTCCGCAAACTTTTTGCCTGCCATAGGTCCGTAAACGGCGTCGCAAAAGCGGGTGATCGCGTCTTCTACGTCGGTGTCGGGATCCCACAGCACACGGCTGATGACGTACGCCTTCAACTCATCGCAGGCGGCACCGCCGCCGTAAGCAAAGTTTCCCTGCTCCAAAACACCCTTGATGCCAAGCTCCTTGAACCACTTTACGTTTTTCTGAAGGGTGCGCAAATGCACAAAGGGCTGTAAATAGTTATGGAAATTGACCGCATAGTCCCAGATATAGCGTCTGCTTGCGTGGCTCTGCCAATCGTGAAGAGCCGTTACAAATTCCACGTCCTTGGGCGAGCCTTGGCGTGCAAGCTCCAAAAAGGGCGTATCAAACCGTCCCGTAAAGGAGCAGATACGGACAATGACGTTCTCCCTTGCCACCACGTGCTTGGGGGCGGGAAGCGAATAGGCGTATGCAAAGGTATGAAGCAGAATGTTGGGGTAATCCTGCTTGATGGAATCGGCAAGCTGATTGACAAAATGGATAATCGGTCCGGAGGGGCTGTTTTCCTCCTCTTCCAGAGCAAGACAGCGCGCGCAGGCACAGCGATTTCCACCGTCGTTCTGCGCTACCGAAAAGACGCGACACTCGGGGTTTTCCTTGATCCAGCGACGAAGCGTTTGCTCGGCAAGCTTTACAACCTCGGGATTGGTCAGACACAGCTGATTCTTTTCCCGGATCCGCTCACCGTTAACCTCCGAAAAATATTCGGGGTGGGTATCAAAGTATTTCTCGGTCGGAACAAGATCGTTGAAGGAGTGATGAAAATTAAACCACTTCATGCGGCCGCCCTTTGCAACCGATACGTCCCCAAGGGAGGTATTGGAGCGGTTCTTGGCACAAAAATCTCCGTCAAAGGCAAAGCGGAAGTAGGTATCTCTGAATTCAAAGGCAGGCTCCTTGACAATTTCGTCAAGCTCGATCTCCAGCCCCGGCAGCACGTCAATGGTTTCTACGTCCTTTGTATAACAGGCAAAGCCGCAAAAGATCTCCAAAAAGTAATAAACGCCGTAAAGAACACCGCGCGACGAATTGCCGTTGATATAAATGTTTTCACCGCGACCGCATATCGAAAACGCCTCCTCGGAAAGCCCCTCCAACGCGGGACTTTTCCACGTATCCCCACGCACAAGATCCCCAATGCAGATCTCGGCACCAACCTGCGGACAACGGTCGGAAAAATAGGGAACGACCGTGTTGGTGGACTTTAAAAGATATTTTTGAAGCTCCGATGCAGCATACCGTATCGTTTCGTCGGCATACTGATGCGCTATGATATGGTATTCGCTTTCACCGTTTTCGGTGATCTTATATCTTCTCTTCATGCGCGCTCCATTTCAACCGTTTTCCGGATATTCCAATCGTTTTCGTTCAGGCGGCGCTCGGCTTCCTCCTTACTGCAGGAAAGGATCTCGGTTACGATCCGAACCACTCTTTTTTTCAGCTTTTCGTTGGTCGGCATAAGATTGATCATCATATTCTCATACACGTTACCCATTTTGGTCATGGCACACGTGGTGAGCGTATTGAGCACGATCTTTTGTGCCGTGCCCGCCTTCAAGCGCGTAGAGCCTGTCAGCACCTCGGCACCCGTATCGGTAAGAATGGAAATGTCCGCCGCGCGCAGAACACCGGTATCGGCGTTGCAGCTGATGCCAACCGTGACACAGCCCAGCTCCTTTGCCGTCGCCAGCGCACCCAGGACAAACGCCGCGTTGCCCGCCGCCGAAACACCAACCACAACGTCCTTGCCAACAACGCCGTGCATCTTTACGGCAGAAACGCCGCTGTCGTAGTCGTCCTCTTCCATTTCTCCAGCGCTGAAGACTCTTTCTCTGCCTCCCGCAAGGATTCCCTGCACCATCTCGCCGGATACGCCAAAGGTGGGAGGGCACTCCGCCGCATCGAGAATGCCGAGTCTGCCGGAGGTTCCGGCACCGACAAAAAAGAGTCTTCCGCCATTTTGAAAGGCGTTTGCGATTGCGTCGATCGCACGGGAAATTGCGGGTGCCGCCGCCTCTACGGCCTGAACCGCCTCGTAGTTTGCGGTGATGACCAGGCGCGCCATTTCCTCACTGCTCATCTGATCCATGTGCAGGCTTTTGGGGTTTCTCATTTCGGTTTTTAACAGATTCATTTTATTTTCCTCCGTAGCTGATTTTAAAATTCTCTTCAAATGCATCGGAAACCGTTGTTTCCGCAAGCTTTACGCTCTGACGGCACGCGCCGTAAACCGGCGGCATGGTGTAGACCTTTAACCGAACGTCGGTGTAGTTTTCAATGCAAGGCACCAAAATATCCGAATAGTGCTCAAACAGTCCGCCGCTGGCAACCGCCACACGCCTCGGATTGTAAAGTCTGACACCCGTATTTAACAATTCCGCCAAGCCTTTTGATTTCTGTTCAATGATCTCCACTGCCTTTTTGTCATTGCTTCGGTAGGCAGCAAACACCACCGAGGCAAGCTTTGCAATGTAGGATTTTCCCTCTCCGTAAAGAACGTTGATATGCTCCCAGACGGTAGCCGTACCAAGCTTTTCCAAAAGCGTTTGCGTCATAAGGCATCTCGGCTCCATGCAATCCTCTTCCCGAAGAGCCTCGCAGACAGCCGCCTTGCCAATATCGTAGGCGCTTCCAACGTCTTCAAAAAGGTAACCCCAGCCGCCAAGACGCCGCTGCTCCTCGCCGTTTTTGACAAACACGACCGAGCCGGTACCGCTGATGACCGCCATTTCCGCACTTTCGTCCAAGGCAAAGAGATTAAACGCATCGTTCCTGACCTGCACGACGATCTGTGGGTGCTTTTTGATCAGATCCTCCCGCAAGCGCTTGGCGTGATTGCAGGCGGAAATACCCGAAATACCGCAGAAAATCGCCTTGAGCTTTGGAAACTCTCCAAGGATCTCGTCGATCCCCTCTTCGAGCCTTGAAAGCATTTTTGTATAGCCGATGTCGTTGGGGTTGCACCCCTCCTTCACCAATCGCCGATAGACGTGTCCGCTGTTGGAAACCAACACAAACTCGGTTTTGGTTCCGCCTCCGTCAACACCCAGAAAGCAGTCCTCGCTCTGGGGACGGAGGAGTCGGTCCACGGAGATTCCGAAGGCATCGGCAATGCTGATCAGATTTTCAAGCTCGGGCGGAGAGATTCCTCTCTCCCAATTGGATACCGCCTGGGGGCTTACAAAAAGCATTTGCGCAAGCTCGCCCTGCGTCAGCCCTCGCTGTTTTCTCAATTCCTTAATTTCCATGCCGACGATAGTAAAATCCAGCATCACAGCACCTCCTCTGTTCGTTCTCTTAATAAAAGTATAACACGAAAAAACCAATACGTCAAACAACTTATTATTGAAAACGGCTTCTTTTTTCAAGCAACAATTGAAAAACCGAGCAAATTCGGTTGGAAGATGCCCGGTTAATTCAATTTTTCGTTTACAAAAAGCGAATTACGCCCGGTTGCAGGCGGTGAGATCGACCTCTCCGAGAATGATCCGATGCAGCTCCTCGCTCAAGATCCTGCGCGAGTCGTCGTCTACCAGGCTGAATCGGTTTCCGTCGTTCGGAGTGCTGAGATAGTTCCAGACGCAATAGGGAATATCCCACTCCTTTAATATGGAGATCATATCGCGCATCCAATTTTCTCTCCAGGCAAGCTTGGCATGACGAATGGTACCAAACTCTCCGCACCAGAGCACCTTGTCGGGATGCTCCTCGATAAACTGCTTGGCGGGCTGCAGATAGTCGCGCAGGAACGCCTTGTCCATGCGCTCGTATTCTCCGTATTTTTCAATGCCCTTGACCAGGCGGTAAAATTCTCGGTAGCGCTCAATATCATCGCACGGATACGGCATTTTCCGGTTATAGTAGATCTGATTGGCATTCAATACACCCTGCTGATGGGTAAACTCATGCGGTGCGTAGCAGTGGAAGGTGTAGATAACATTTTCGTCATCGTAGAGCCTGACGTGGGGGAGCGCGGACGGGTTGTTCCAATCGACCCCGCCAACAACGATGACTCGCCCGGCATTCTTGGCGCGGATGGCGTCGATCGTCTTGCTTGCAACGGCATTCCATTCCTCCGCCGTCGCGTTGATGACCTCGTTCAGCAATTCAAAAGCAACGTCCTCCTGCCCGGAGAACTCGTCCTCCAGCATCGACCAGAGCGCAACGAAGCGGCTTTGCAGCTCCTCGTTTTGCATCAATCCGCGTTCATCGGGAATGTCGCAATAGTTTCCAATCGCCTTGTGCAGATTCAACACGGGGCGCACGCCGTACTTTTGGCACCACTCGGTAAAGCGGTGGAGCAGGGAAAGAATGCTTTGACGATACACAAAGGGCGATTCCTCCAACACCACCTGGTCAAAGCCAAGACGAATGTGGTCCATTCCCAGGGAGGCGATGTAGGCAACGTCGTCCTCGGTGATATAGCTTTCAAAATGCTCCATGTCACCAACGGTAATCTGCAATCTTCTTTCGGGAGGCAGAACGTTAAACCGCTTGTAATTGGTCAACCAACCGCCAATACCCATGCCTCGTTGAAGTCGGTTTATTTTTTTCATGATTTGCTCCTTTTGTTTGCCGTGTTAGAGTTTACTGATATTATAGCATAAAATTTTTCAAAAGAAAACAGTTTTTCGACGAAAGCTGTTTGGCTTTTCGGAAATGAAGATTCCATCCCCCGTGGTGGGGTCGTTGATGAGGACGTGGGTGACGGCGCCGACGAGCTTGACGTTTTGGATGATGGGAGAGCCGGACACGAGTGTGTGCAAGTAGGGACAACACTTTTTAACGAAAAATTCACAAAAAACGCCGAGAGCGACCAAACGATTGCTCTCGGCGGTATTTCATTTGATTTCCTGCTCCAAATTGCGAAATTCCTCCGTGTCAAAAAAGTCTATCAGGGAGACGCCAAAGCCATCGCAAAGCATTTTCAAAGTTACAATTCCCGGGTTCATACTTTTTCCATAGAGAATATTTTTAATAGATGACGGAGGAACAGCCGATTCCATCGCCAATTTGTGAATCGACATTTTCCGCTCCCCAAGCAACTGCAAAATTCTATTTTTTACTGTTGTATATGTGTTCATGTTTGCCCTCCTTAAAACATTTGGTCTAATTATAGCCCAAAGTGCTTGACAAAGTGGGCTATATATGGTATAATGTGGTCTATAAATAGCCTCGCCCTTGCTATTTAGAAAAATTCTTTTTTTGGAGGTTAAAAAATGAACAACAAAAACACCACTTCAAGAACAAACAGATCCTTTTATGTGATTCCTTTGATCGAAACCGTTTCTCTTTCTGATTTGGATATTATCAGCACCTCGGACGAAAACCAAGGCGAATGGGATCCTCAAATCGCCAATCTTTAAGGTGGAGGGAAAGCACAAAGATGAAGAAAAGAATTGTCATTTTATTGCTTGCGTTGGTCTTGTTGGGTAACACTGCAAGCTTTTTTGTCCTTGGAACGGGCGCCGATGCTCCTACTCCGGAATTGAGTATCGCTTATTGCAATCTGTCCTTTCAAAATTCCGTATGTATTAAGTATGCTGTAAAATCCAATGTATCCAATGTGAAAATTCTTATTTGGAATGCTCCCGAAACAGAATACGTAGTTGGCACACAGGATGACGTAATCACACACTTTGAAACCCAAAGTATCGGTGGCGAGCCTCATATGGTATTCGATTACGCAAAATTAACTGCAAAACAAATGACGGATGTTGTGTATGTCCGTGCCTATTCGCAAGTTGACGGTGTCGACTATTATAGCGAGGTTAACAAATACAGCATCCTGCAATATGCATATAACAAGCTTGGCAAAACAGCAACCGCCTCTACCGATTCCGAGCTAAAAGAAATGCTGGTTCATATGCTCGAATACGGTGCGGCGGCTCAAAAATATTTAAATGATTATAAAGCAGATCGTCTTGCAACGGCTGACTGGTATCAAGTAACGTTAACCGCGGGCTTGCTGGATGATGGTTGCTCGCACGGGCTTTATCTCGCAGGTGACAAAGTAACCATAACCGCACCGGCAACCAACGCCGAAGGGGGCGCTTTCTTCTGTTGGACAGATGAAACCGGAGCCCAGATATCCCTCCGCGCCTCTTACGAGCTAACGGTTGAAAAAGCAAACAAGGTTTACACCCCTGTATATGATAACCCATCCTGCTTAGAATTTTCTCTCCTTGAGGACGGCACATATGGCGTTATGGCAGATGAGCAAGCGCAACACGAAACCGTTCTTACAATTCCGAATTCCCACAACGGTATTGCGGTTACACAAATCCTCGAACAAGGCTTCAAGGATTTAACAAATCTTCAATCCGTCTCCCTTCCCGACGGGCTTTTCACCATCAACGATGATGCGTTCTCCGGATGTAGCTCTCTAAACACTGTGGTCTTGCCCTCAACCTTAACAAGCATCGGGGAATATGCGTTCTACAACTGCACAAATATCGAAGAAGTAACAATCCCCGCCTCTGTTACTTTCATTGGGAAGTATGCCTATTATGGCACATCTTTAACAAGCGCAGTTTTTGAGAACACGGTGGGATGGAAAATTTCAGATTCAAGTGCTGCCTATTCAGGGGTATCCGACATAATGATAAGCGGAAGTACAAGCAATTTTGTAGTCATGAAGCAGCAATTGCAATTTTCCGGCACGGTTACAATCGGCAATCACAATTGCGCATACTCAAGCGGCGTAATTTCTAATAGTACAACCACCGCCTCTGCGATGATATCCTCCCAAAGTTTTACTGTATACGTAACAAATTACTCCGCTTTTAGAGCAACAATTCATGCTGATTACTATAAGAGCGACTGGGTTAGATCTTAATCAAACCACAAACAGGCAATATCCCCGATTTGGGTGATATTGCCTGTTTGTTTTCGTGAATAATGAATGATGAATAGTAAAGAATTTCGGTGGATTTTCGCCGAGGGCGAAAATCTTCCTTCATTCTTCACTTCTTCTCATGACGCCCTTGCCACGGGGAGGTTGATCGCCGTGAGCATATTTTCAATAAAGATTCCATACCCCGTGGTCGGGTCATTTATCAAAACGTGCGTCACCGCTCCGACGAGCTTGCCGTTTTGGATGATGGGAGAGCCGGACATTCCCTGGACGATGCCGCCCGATACGGCGAGCAGATCGGGGTCTGTAATAGTCACCGTAAAGCACTTCGGTCCGGTTGCATCACGGTTGATATTGGAGATCTTGACGACATATCGCTCCACACGGTTGGAATCAAGCGTTGAGAGTATATAAGCATCGCCTTCCTGTAATTCACCGTGCAAACCGATTGGCATCGGCTCGGTCAATTCCTCCGGCAACTCCGAAAAAAC
>JAZRGI010000248.1:0-2888 GCA_045644105.1 Eubacteriales bacterium
CGTGCTTGTGGAGCAACAGGGGTTACTTGGAGGTACCGCTGTTGCGGGACTGGTCAATATCTGGCATTCCCTCTGCGACGTTGACGAGAAAGAGCAGATCATAGCCGGGCTGACCGATGAAACGATCGGGCGGCTATCGCGGCGCGATGCGCTTGTGCGCTTGCCGAGCCGTGTCAGCGCGTACAATTTCAATCCGTTTGCGCTTGCAGTGGTCTTGGACGAATACGTCAAGGAAAATAAAATCAAGGTTCGGTTGCATACCAAATACGTTGCGCTGATCCAACAGGAGGATCGCGTACAAAGCGTCCTGATTGAAGATGCCGACGGCAGGGGTGCGATCAACGCGGCTTTCTTTATCGACGCCACCGGTGACGGACGTTTTGCGCGTGATGCCGGCATACCGTCGTATGCCGTGCCTGCACCGCAACCGCCAACGGCGTGCTTTCTTCTTGGCGGAGATGCAAAAGACCTTCGTTTGGGAGAGCTGATACAAGCTCACGGTGCGGAGTTCGGTTTGGATGACGATTGGGGTTGGAGTGCCGGCTTTGCGGGGGTGGGCGGTGTCACGATGCGTGCGGACAATCACGTTTTCGGCTTACGGCTTGACCGAGCCGAGGATTTGACCGCCGCAGAGATTGAGGGCAGGCGACGTGCCGACGCCTTTGTTGCAATGCTGAAAAAATACGGCAAGGGCGACTACCATATGTTGGGGCTTTGCTCGCACATCGGTGTGCGAGAAACACAGCATTATGAAACGATGTACCGAGCCACCACAAGAGATCTGCTGTGCGGTACGCGATACGAAAACCCCGTTATGAAGGGCAGCTACCGCATTGATGTACATCATGCCGAGGACAACGGCATCACCTTTTGGTATCTGGACGGAAAAGCCGTTACGATTTACGGTAAGAATACGCGAAGGGTGGAATGGAATTGGCGTGAGAAGGAGGGCGTGACGGGAGAGAGCGCCAAGTATTACGAATTACCGTTTGACGTATTGGTGCCACAAAAGCTTAAAAATCTGATCCCCGTCGGAAGAATGATCCATGCGGATGAGGGGGCGTTTGGGGCTTTGCGCGTGATGGTGAACCTCAATCAACTTGGCGAAGCGGCAGGCGTTGCCGCATACCTTGCGGTCAGCGAGGGCAAGACGGTGCAGTCACTTGACCGGTCACGAATCACAAGGACCTTGAGAGCCGGTGGATCGGCACTGTAAGGTCGGATCGCTTTTTGCATACGATTCTCGCAAGCACCATGATACGAAACAACCCCCACGCCACGGGGGCATGGGGGATTGTTTGGCGCACCATGGCGGATCAGAACCGAACTTCGGCGTAGGGGTGTTTGGGTTCGTTGATTGGGAAAGGAATCTTGCGCCTCGTCTGCATAAAAATCCTGCGGATTTTTTGCGGACGGTTCTTATAGGCGTCAAGACGGACAAAATAAAACGACCTGCCAAGAGGCAGATCGTTTTATTTGGCGCACCATGGCGGACTCGAACCGTCGACACCAAGCGTCGGAGGCTTGTGCTCTATCCATCTGGGCTAATGGTGCATATTCAAATTTGCGCCTTTTAGTATATCACATTTTTTTCTCAAATGCAAGTCTTTTTTGAAAAAAGGATTTTTTGCTCCTTTGGATCGGTTCTCGGTTTTGTCGGCGTTTTCATTTTTTTGTCGCATTCTGTACTTTCCGGATTCCTCGGTTATGCGATCGCTCGTCGTTTTTTAGCGTTTTCTTTTTGTTTGCCGATAAAAAACACTTGACAAGCCCTATTTTGTGTGCTATACTTATTCAGTAATAAAACGCTATGACGAAGAGTAGTAGAGCTTTTACGGCTTGCAGAGAGGGGACGGTTGGTGTGAGTCCTTAGCGCAGTGGGCTTGAAGTCGCTTCCGAGCGGTGCGGATGAAGTGCTTACAGTAGTCCGTAACGGCGTACCCCACGTTAAGGGGATTTGAGTGTGTGCGCTTTGCGCATGAAATCAGGTGGTACCGCGTGCTTCCACGTCCTGATCGGGCGAGGGAGCATTTTTTCTTTTTCGCCACTCCAAAAACTGTATCAATTGAAGGAGGTTCATTTTTATGGATCAATACAACGAGCTGCCAAAAACATACGCTCCCGGCGAGTTTGAGGACAGAATTTATCAGACGTGGTGCGAAAAGGGTTATTTCACCCCCGACGTCAAGAACGATGCCGAGCATTTCTCGGTGGTTATTCCGCCTCCCAACGTCACGGGACAGTTGCACATGGGACACGCCCTTGACGAAACCTTGCAAGACATCCTTGTTCGCTACAAGCGTATGCAGGGCTACAACACACTCTGGGTTCCCGGAACCGACCATGCCGGTATTGCGACGCAGATCAAGGTTGAGGAGCGTCTGCGCGAGGAGGAAGGTCTTTCGCGCTATGATCTCGGCAGAGAGAAGTTCTTGGAAAGAGTATGGCAATGGAAGGATAAATACGAGGCACGCATCACCGGTCAGCACAAGAAGCTCGGCGCATCCTGTGACTGGACGCGTCAGCGCTTTACCTTTGACGAGGGTTGCTCCCGCGCCGTTCGTGAGGTGTTCGTCAACCTTTACGATAAGGGCTTGATCTATCGCGGCTACCGTATCATCAACTGGTGTCCCCGTTGTCTGACGGCACTTTCGGATGCCGAGGTCGACTACAAGGATCAACCCGGACATTTCTGGCACATCAAGTATCCCATCAAGGGTGAGGACGGATTTGTTGAGGTTGCCACCACCCGTCCCGAAACCATGTTCGGTGATACTGCCGTTGCGGTCAATCCCGAGGATGAAAATATGAAGCATCTGATCGGTAAGACGTTGATTCTGCCCATCGTTGGCAGAGAGATCCCCGTTATTGCCGACGATTACGTAGAG
>JAZRGI010000249.1:0-7680 GCA_045644105.1 Eubacteriales bacterium
CTGAGGAGTTCCGATAAAGCCTGCAACGAAGATGTTGACGGGCTCCTCGTACAACTTCTGAGGAGAATCTACCTGCTGGATCAGACCGTCCTTCATAACAACGATTCTCGTTGCCATCGTCATAGCCTCGACCTGGTCGTGGGTAACGTATACGAAGGTGGTTTCTACACGGTTGTGGAGCTTGGTAAGCTCGGTTCTCATCGCTGCACGGAGCTTTGCGTCCAAGTTGGAAAGAGGCTCGTCAAGCAAGAATACCTGGGGATCACGAACGATTGCACGACCAAGTGCTACACGCTGCTTCTGACCACCGGAGAGTGCCTTCGGCTTACGGTCAAGCAGGTGGGTAATGTCCAGAACGCGAGCTGCGTCCTCAACCTTCTTCTTGATGGTTTCCTTCGGAACCTTGCTCAACTTCAGACCAAATGCCATGTTCTCAAATACAGACATATGGGGATACAGAGCATAGTTCTGGAATACCATCGCGATCTTACGGTCCTTAGGAGCTACGTCGTTAACCAGACGGTCACCGATGAAAAGCTCGCCCTCGGAGATCTCCTCCACGCCCGCGCGCATACGAAGGGTGGTGGACTTACCGCAACCGGAAGGTCCTACCAATACCAAAAATTCCTTGTCCTTAACCTCAAGGTTAAAGTCGGAAACCGCGGTTACACCGCCGGGATACTTTTTGTAAATGTGTCTTAAGGATAAACTTGCCATTTTTGAAATCCTCCTGATGTTTCCACGCCGTGGGCGTGGCATTATTATTCAACGTATATTATTATACCAAATTTCCCCCAAAAAAGGAAGGGGTTATTTTCCCAAAATTATAAGCAAAATATTGTACATTTTGCACAATGCTTGGAAGGCTTACTCTTTTACAAGCTCAATGAAAGTTCTTTTTCTTTTTAATATATTAAGAATTAAGCCTTCTGACGCGATTTCATGGTCAGAGAAATGCGCTTTTTGGGAACGTCGACCGACAGTACGCGAACCTTGACAACGTCGCCGACCTTAACCGCCTCGGAGGGATGCTTGACGAAGCGATCACTGATTTGAGAGATGTGAACAAGACCGTCCTGATGCACGCCGATATCGACAAACGCACCGAAATCGATGACGTTGCGAACCGTTCCCGTCAGTTCCATATCGGGCTTGAGATCCTCCAGGGAGAGGATGTCGTCGCGCAGTACGGGAGGCGGCAGAGTGTCACGGATATCGCGCCCCGGCTTTTCCAATTCGTTCAGAATATCGTGCAAAGTCGGCTCACCGATTCCAAGCTGCTCACAAACCTTTACGATGCCTGCCTTGCGCACCTTGTCACCCAGGCTCTTGCCAATGGTTCCTGCCGCAACGTCTGCCTTGGAGAAACCGAAGGTTTCCAAAAGTTGCTCGGTTGCCTTGTAGGACTCCGGGTGAACGCCGGTGTTATCGAGGATCTCCTTACCGCCGGGCACGCGCAAAAATCCCGCCGCTTGCTCGTACGCCTTTGCGCCGATACGCGGAACCTTGAGAAGTTGTGCGCGCGTGGTGAACTCACCGTTTTCCTCACGGTATTTGACGATGTTCTTTGCCGACGCAGTATTGATGCCAGAGATATATGACAACAAGGAATAGGATGCGGTGTTGATGTCGACACCTACCGCGTTTACGCAATCCTCGACTACGCCGCCCAGTGCCTCGTCCAGGCGCGCCTGCTTCATATCGTGTTGATACTGACCGACACCGATGCCTTTGGGATCGATCTTGATCAACTCCGCGAGCGGATCCTGCAAACGTCTTGCAATGGAAACCGCGCTTCTCTGCATAACGTCAAACTCCGGAAACTCCTCTGCCGCAAGCTTGGATGCCGAGTAGATCGACGCGCCCGCCTCACTGACGACGATATATTTAACGTCCTCGGGAATTTCCTTGAGCAATCCCGCGATAAAAATCTCGCTTTCTTTGGATGCGGTTCCGTTACCGATGGCGATAACGTCAACCTTATGCTTGGTAATGAGGCGCTTGACCACCTCTTTGCTCTTCTCGATCTGCTCACGGGGCTTGACGGGATAGATCACGGCGGTATCGACCACCTTACCGATCCTATCGACTACGGCAAGCTTACAACCGTGCGCATAACCGGGGTCAAAGCCAAGCACCGTTTTGCCCTTCAAGGGTGACGCCATAAGCAGATGACTCAGGTTATCGGCAAAGACCTTGATAGCACCCTCGCTTGCATTATCGAAGATATCGTTGCGTATCTCACGCTCGATCGACGGTGCGATCAAACGGTCGTAGCTATCGAGAATTGCCGCCGAAACGTATTTCTCGGCAGGACTGTTGTTGCCAAGCAGGATCTCGGCAAACAGATAATTGAGGACAATCTCGGAGGCAACGGTAACGTTCACCTTCAAAAACTCCTCTTTCTCGCCGCGGTTGATGGCAAGCACGCGGTGCGGAAGTACCTTTTTGAGCGGCTCGGAGTACTCGTAATACTGCGCGTAGACCGAATCCTCCTCCTTTGCCTGCTTGGTGGAAAGGATACCGAACTCAAAGGTCAGGCGACGAAGCTCCTTACGGTATTCGGCGTTGTCCGAAATATTCTCGGCGATGATGTCCTTTGCGCCCTGCAAAGCCTCCTCGACGCTACCAACGCCCTTTTCCTCGTCGATATACGCCTCTGCCTGCACTTCAATGCTCGGCTCGTAGTTCTCGCTCTGTGCGTAGATCAGCTCGGCAAGCGGCTCAAGTCCCTTCTCTCTTGCCACCGACGCACGCGTCTTTCTGTGCGGACGGAAGGGACGGTAAATATCGTCTACCTCAGTAATGGTCTGTGCCGCATCGATTGCCGCCTGAATTTCGGGCGTCATCTTCTCCTGTGCGGTGATCAGATCCGATACCTCCTGCTTTCTCTTTTCGATGTTGCGCAGGAAGTTGAGTCGGTCGTTCAGATCACGCAGAATATTATCGTCAAGACTTCCGGTTACCTCTTTACGGTAACGCGCGATAAAGGGGATGGTGTTTCCCTCGTCGATCAGTTCAACCGTCTTTTCGACCTGCTCGACCTTCAGTTTGAATTCCTCGGCAATTCTTTCAATAATGTTCATGTTCGGGTTTGGGTTCCTTTCTTAATGGGTTTGGTCTGTATGGTTTTATAACGATTTCAGTGCGGAAAGCTCGTCCTCGGTCAACTCCCGCCATTCACCTCGCGCAAGCGAGGGATCGAGCGAAAGATTTCCAAACGTGATGCGCTCCAGATAGGTGATGCGGTTATGCACCGCCTCCATCATCAGTTTGATCTGATGATACTTCCCCTCCGTAATGGTGATCACGCCCTCGGTTTCGTTCTTCCTTTGCACCGTACAGGGCTTTGTGACGTATCCTCCGATGTCCACCCCCGCCTCCAGTGCGGCAACGTCACCGTCCGATAAGGGAAAGCGAACGCGAAAGGCGTAGCTTTTGGAAACGTGGCTTTTGGGTGCGAGCAGGCGGTGAGAAAGAGCGCCGTCATTGGTCAGAAGCATCAATCCCAACGTATGCTTATCGAGTCTGCCGCACGGAAAGACACCCATTTTGCGGTGTTCCGGCGCCAACAGATCGATGACGACGGGATCTCCCCTGCCGTCCTCGGTGGCACTGATATAGCCGTCGGGTTTATTGAGCATGACATAGACGAAGGGACGGTAAACAACGGGGGTACCGCAATAGGTCACCGCATCGCAGGTTGGATTCACCTGCACGTCGGCACGTTTTACCGCACTTCCGTTGAGGGTGATCCGCCCGGCACGAGCCGCCTTTGCACTCTCACTCCGACTTGCGACACCGCACTCCGAAAGCATTTTATCCAGGCGCATGACAATCTCCCTTCTCGTTTGGTTGCATCGTTGGACGATTTTTTATATTATACCATATTTTTAAAGCTTTGTAAATAGGCGTTGCAAAATCTCCGCACTTTTTTGCGTTTAAAAGGTTTGATATTTCAAAGCAAAAAAGCAGGCGACCGACGCCACACCTCATGGAATGAATCTTTCCGTTTGAGGAGGACACCGATCGCCCGTTTATCCTTATAAAATTACTTCTTTACACTGTCGCGGATCTCGCGAAGGAGCGCCGCCTGCTCGCGTACGTTTGCGTAGAACTCGTCGCGGATCGCCTTCTCCTCTGCCGCCTTCGCGTCTGCCACAGCCTTTGCCTGTGCTGCTTTGGCATCTTCCTCCGCCTTCTTCTTGGCTGCCTCTTCCTCTTGCTTGCGAATCTCTTTTTCGTTCAACTTTCTCTCGGTCTTGCGAATGATACGAACCGCCGCAAACACACTGATGGCAATGATGAGGAAGTCAACGATTGCCTGAATCCAAAGACCGTACTGAATCGAGATCTTTGCAAGTTCTACCGCACCTTCGGCATCGAGTGTTTCGGGGCGCAGAACGTACTCCCACTCCTCGATACTGACACCACTGGTAAAATAGGTGACAAAGGGGGTGATAATGTATTTTACCAAGCCGTTGACAATGGCATTGAACGCCGTGGAGATCACCACTGCTACTGCCAGGTCAAGCACGTTACCTTTGGTAATAAACTTCTTAAAATCCGTGAAGAAACTGACTCTTTCCTTCTTCAGTTTTTCTTTTTGTTGTTTAAGTTTCTCTCTTCTTTCCTGCTTTTCAGCCTTTTCGATTTTTTCGTTGATTGCTTTTTTATCAAGTTCTCCCATGGTTTTTACCTCCACTGTTTTTTTTTCATCATAACACAAAGAAGCTTCTTTGTCAAGATATTTTTTATTTTTTAAAAAAAACGGCTCTGCCCGAGTGCGGACAGAGCCGTTGTTTGGTTTGATCAATAGAAAAGTTCAATATTCTTTTTGATGTAGGCAAGCATTCTGCCGCGGATATACTTGACGTTGCAGCAGACGAAATCCTTGACCTTTTCGGGGGTGTCGCGGTAATTGTCCATAATGAAGCGGAACGCCTTGACCATTTCCACCTCTCCGCTCTGCTCCAACGCACTGCAAAGCGAGTTGATCACCGCAGGCTCGGCTTTAAGAAGAAGCGACCAATAGGAAGCAAGATCCTTGTCGGCAAGATCAAACAACATCTTGTAAGCAAGCAGAGGGCGATAGATACGACGGTAACCGAGCGTTCTCTCTCTTTCAAGTGCCTCACCCGTCCACAGATCCTCCGGCGAGTCGCTCACCAGTGAAACGTAGAAGGTCATGCGGTCGTTGACCATATGAAATGAGAGATTTTCCACCGCAACGTTGCGGTTCTTCTCGCGGTCATAAAGGAAGAAATTTGGCTCTGCGTCGCGGATGATCCACAGATAATAAAGCACCAAGCCCGACAGAAGAAGCATCAAAGATGCCGCGATCACGATCAATACCTTTTTATATTCCGCATTGGCTCTCGGAGCCGCCAAAAAGAGCAACAACAACGAGCCGATCAAACTGACGGCAGCCACGATCAACAACACCAAGGGGAGTTTCTTTTTCCAATTCATACGATGTCCCTTTCCCATTTTTATATCCTGCTTTTTGCAAAAGCGTATTCTGCACATATTCCTTTATATTATAGCATAAACATTCGCGTTTTTCAAGATGTTTTTTCTTTTTTTTTCAAAAAGCTTCCAAGCTTTCAAAATGCATTCTCCAACTTCTCCCCCGGGGGAATGCTCTTCTTTGTTTTTTTGGGGGTTGGACTTGACTTTTCCGTCGGTTTGTGTTACAATATAATAAGAAATATAATTTGACCGAGGAAAAAGAATCTTGAATAACAAAAATATAACCAACAAACTGTTCCGATTTTTTGATTTTCATCGGGACAACCGTCCGGACGCGCCGGAGGAGGATACCCATCCAACCGTAATACGCTATTTTAAGCTTCTGGGCAGACGTTTTTGGAAGTTGATCTCCCTGAACATTATGATGTTGCCCATGATCCTGCCTCTGCTCCTGATCGTCTATTTCTACAGTGGCAGTAATACGACGCCCTCGCAAAGCGAGATGATCTTCCCTCAACTTTACGGTGCCAATCTGATCGAATCCTCGCCCACCTCCACCTTTTTGTTGGACGTTTTCGGAACGCAATTGAATATTCCCGTCTTCAACAACACCAAGACCTACATTCTGATGGGCATCTGCGCGCTCTTTTTGTTGGTCACCTACGGTTGGCAAAACGTTGGTTCCGCCTATATATTGCGCAGTATGGTGCGCGGTGAGCCGGTATTCCTCTTCTCCGACTATTTCTATGCCGTCAAGCGCAATCTCAAGCAGGGCTTTTGGTTGGGTGTGATGGATCTGCTTGCAACCGTCCTGCTCGTTTTGGATTTTCTCTACTTCTCCAATCTTCCAAGCTCGTTCTTCACCGACATGGCTTACTTTCTGATCCTTGCCTTGATCGTCGTCTACTTCTTTATGCGCTTCTACCTCTATCTGATGTTGATCACCTTTGAGCTTTCCTTCAAGCAACTGTTCAAAAATGCACTGATCTTCGTCGTTCTCGGCTTCAAGCGCAATATCATGGCAGTATTGGGAATCGTACTGCTCGTATCCTTCAACGTGCTTCTGTTTGCCCTCTTCAGTATGACCTCGCTGGGCATCGCCATTCCTTTGGTCCTGTTGTTCCTCTATCCTCTTGCCGTTTTCAACTTTACCACGACGTATGCCGCATATCCCGTCATCGATCGCTATATGATCGCGCCCTATCAAGGCAACGACGCTGTGGAAGAAGCGTTCGTGGATTAAGTATTTTCAAAAAAGAAAGACAAGTCTATGATCCCATAGGCTTGTCTTTTTGTTATCTCTCATCGCCTGCGTAATCCGTGAGTTCACTGACGGTAACCGGCTTGAAGCCGCGCGCAAGCAGTTCCGGCAACAGGATTTCCAATGCTTCGGGGGTGCGACTGCCGTGCCCGATATAGTCGTGCATCAGGATGATGTCGCCCGCCTTTGCCGAAGACACCACCTCGCGTGCGATACGCGCGGCGTTCTTATCCTCCCAATCACGGGTATCCAGACTCCAGAGAATGAGCGAATAATCGTTTTGGTCGGCATCGGCTTCTACCTGCGGATTGATCGCCCCCTGCGGCGGTCGGAACAGACGTGGACGGTATTCGCAAAGCTCTTCTAACACCGACTCGCAACCTTCGATCTCGGCATCGATCTCCTCGTGTGTCAATCGGTTCAAAATGCGGTGTGAATAGGTGTGATTGCCGATCTCGTGCCCCGCTTCAAAGACGGCGCGCGCGGCGTCGGGATAATTCTCGACGTTGACGCCCACCATAAAGAAGGTAGCCTTAACGTTATAACGTGCCAAAATATCGAGAATGCGTTGTGTCAAAGCCGGGTGTGGACCATCGTCAAAAGTGAGCGCGATCTTCATGTCGTTGTTCTTGACCGATCGGAATGCTCCCTGTACGGCAAGGCAGGGGCGCGTTGCCATCGCAACCGTCAAGACGCATAAAAATCCCGCCGCAATACGCCGCATCATCTTATCGATCCTGTGCGGTCAGTTCGTCAAGGCTTCCGAACCGAAATCCTTCTGCCTTCAATTCGCGAATGACCTCACCCAAAATAGCGGCGTTGGTGCTTGACGTGGGGTGCAGAAGCATGACCTCGCCGTTATGAATATTCTCCATGATGATCTGCTTTGCCCTGTCGTGCGACAGTTGCTTATCGTTGTCCCAATCGGGATAGGCAAAGCTCCAAAA
>JAZRGI010000250.1:0-2689 GCA_045644105.1 Eubacteriales bacterium
GAGGACGGTATGACGCAGGTACAGACAAATCCCTATTTGCACAGTGACAGTAACAAGCGTTATTATACGTATGATTATTATTTGCGGCAGGTCTTTGGCAAAAAGTGCGCAAAGCTTGCCCTAGATGCGGGGTTTACCTGTCCCAATATAGACGGAAGATGCGGTCACGGCGGTTGTATTTATTGCTCGGGTCGCGGAAGCGGAGATTTTGCACCGCAGGCGACGCTATCGATCGGCGAGCAGATCGATCAACAAAAGCAATTGCTTTCGCACAAATGGGACGTATCAAAATGCATCGCGTATTTTCAAGCGCATACCAACACGTACGCGCCGCTACCCGTACTTTCCGATCTGTATGAGCAGGCTTTGGCACAGGAAGGAATTGTTGGATTGAATATTGCCACGCGAGCCGATTGCCTACCGGATGACGTCGTCGACTATCTTGCGCAACTTGCCGAGCGCACCGTTTTGACTGTTGAGCTTGGTTTGCAGACGTCAAACGATCGGACTGCCGAGTACATTAACCGAGGACATAGTTTTGCCGATTTTTGTCGGGGGTATCAATCGTTGCGATATGCAAGTTCGCGCATAGGCATCTGTGTGCATGTCATTCTCGGACTTCCCGGCGAGGATGATGAAACCATGATGCAGACTGTGCGTGATGTTGCAGGGCTTCGTCCCGATCAGGTCAAGATCCATCTGTTACACGTTCTGAAAGGAACGCAAATGGCAGTCGACTATGAAAACGGCAAGTATCATCCACTGGAGCGGGATCGGTATATTCGATTGGTTGCCGATGCGTTGGAGTTGCTGCCTCCCGATACGGTGATTGGAAGATTGACGGGAGATGGCGCAAAGGACGCGCTTCTGGCACCCCTGTGGAGCTTGAAAAAGACAACGGTTATCAACGATATCGACAAGCTTTTATACGAGCGGGGAAGCTATCAGGGCATTCACTTCAATCCCTGAAGCAAACTGCAAAAAGATCGGCACACAGATGCTGCAAACCGTGTGCCGATCTTTATTTTTATACTGCAAGTGTTTCTTCTACCGTCGCAAAAATCTTGTTTCGTCCTTCTTGAGAGAAGATTGCGTAAACAACGTAATTTCCAAACACCTTCACTTCGGCATCGCGAAGTTTGGGTGTTTCCTCGGGAATATAGGAATCGTACCAGGATTGGTTTTTTTCATAGGAATCGGTCAGATACTTTTCCAAGAGATCCTTCATCTGTGCGGCATTTCCGTCTGTGACATGGTAGATACCAAATTCATTGAGATTGTTTCCTTCGGTGGCGAAGCAGATGATGCTTTCCTTAACGTAGTCGGGCGTTTGAAAATAGTCGTCCAAAAAGCCGTCGTCGGCGGTAGAGTAGTCGGTGTCACCGAGAGAAGCGATCGCTATACCGGAAAGGACGTTGACCGAAAGATCATCGCGGTAATTGTTCTTTTTGCAGGCGGAAGAAGAGAGGAGAAGGGACAAGACGGTCAGAGCCAACAGAATTCGTTTCATATTTTTTATCCTTTCTTTGATCGGAAGATCATTCCCATGCGTGTGTCCGCAGGTAATCAAGTATGGCGTGATAGGCGTCGGCGGTCAGATGGATGCCGTCATCCATGTCATACGGGGAAGCTAACGTACCTTCTGTCGTGCGCAAAACCGATGCCGTATCGACAACGCGCACGTTTTCGTGTGCCGCCGCGATTTCGGGAAGCCACTCGTTCAGTGTCAGAATATAGCGGTTCAAAGTTTCAAGCTCGACTTTGAAGATGCTTGCATTGGAAACGGGGTAAACGGTTTGCAGGATGATTTTTGTTTCGGGGGAAGCTTGTTGAATGGTTTTGATCAGTTTTGAGTAGTTGCCCGTATAAAGATTTTTATTGGAAACAAAATTCTTGATACCGTTTAGTCCGAAGGAAAGCACAACGTAGTCGGGTTTCACCTGCGCACAGGCTTCGGCAATCGTCAGTTGGGCATCTCCGAGGTTGATCTTTTCTGATGTGATGCGAGAGGAGAGCGTTTGCGTGTTTTTGCTATCTCTCCAAACCTGTGAATCTTCAATGGGAAGACCCGGACGGGAGGCAAGATGTGCCGTGGTTGACTCACCGAAAAACACCATTTTACCGATATATTCGAGTCCCGCATCCTCGGTTTCCTTCAGGATCACGTCTTCGGGCGTGACGGCGACGGGGAGATCGTCTGTTGTTTCAAGTGTTTGATCCGGATTGTCGTTGGGAACGGTACGCAAAAACGCAAGTGCAATCAATGCAAGTGCACACACGGTAAAAAGAACGACGATGGCCCATGAAAGAAGGACAAAGATTTTACGGTCGTTGCCGCGGTTGTTTTCTTCGTTTTGATCGATCGATTTGATTGGATTCACGGAAGACTCCTTCCTGATTTAAAATTATTCTTCCATCAATTTACGGACGCGCGAGCGGAACAGTTCGATTGTGCCGACGACCAACCAATAGATGATGGAGATCAAGAAAAACATTACAAGGCGGGTTGCCGCTTGATTGCCCGATACCGGAAGGTACAGGAATAGGAAAGCGGCTAAAGCATCGATGATGTAATGAAGAAGCACGCGTACTGCGGAGGGAAGACGATCGGCTTTCCGAAGCATTCCCGCAAAGGAAAAGCAGAGTCCGCAGACAAACAACAATAAAAATCTTTCACAAGAAATGGAGT
>JAZRGI010000251.1:0-2030 GCA_045644105.1 Eubacteriales bacterium
ATGTCAATGGAGGTGTCCGATCGATCGCCTACTGCCGATGCCCCTTCTTGCACAAACAGATCGTTTCCGATGGGAACAAAGCGATCGGTGAAGTAGATTCCACCGTGTTGGGTGATGCGAATTCCCTCGACGCGGGGAGGAATATTGATGTTGTACAAGCAATGCTGCTCCAATAATTTGTGTTCGCGGATGTAAGCAAATACCATGTCCAATTGTTGGACGGCATCGATAAGGTTGTCCGGAAATGCAGACAGTGCAATGCCGGGAATTCCTTGCCGCGCACCTTCAAAGATGGCGCCGATTGTGCCTGAATAGACAATATCGGCTCCCACGTTATAACCGCGGTTAATGCCGGAGAGGAGGAGATCGAACTCTTTCCCCAGTTGATCCAACGCAAAGCGAACGCAATCGGCAGGGGAGGAATCCACCGAGTAGGCGGTGAGGTCGGGGGCGATCGCCACTTGCTTGATCTCGATGGGACGGGTAAAATCAATGGCGTGACTTTTTCCGCTTTGCTCTACTTTCGGAGCAACTGCTACCACTTCTCCGAATTGACTGGCCCACCGAATCAGAGGTGGGAGGGCAGGGGCGAAGACGCCGTCGTCATTGGTGATTAAGATTTTCATAGCCGATGTTCGTTATTCCTCATCCAGTGCCAAATGGCTTGCGATCTTTTGGATGATCATGCCGTATGCGACGGGGTTTTTGCCGCCTTCGGGAATGATGATGTCGGCATTCTTTTTACTGGGTTCCACAAACGCTTCGTGCATAGGCTTGACCGTTGCAAGATACTGACGGATGACTGAATCCAATGTTCTGCCGCGTTCCTTGACGTCGCGGAGGATGCGACGGATGATTCGCACATCCGAATCGGTGTCAACGAAGATTTTCAGATCCAATCGGGAAAGCAGTTCGGGATTTTCGAAAATCAAAATGCCTTCCAAAATAATTACCTCGGTGGCGTCTACCAAGCGAGTGTCTTTGCTGCGATCGTGGCTGGTATAATCGTAGATCGGACATTCGATGGGATTGCCCGCTTTCAGCGTATCCAAATGACGGATCAGCAGTTCGGTATCAAACGCGGAGGGGTGATCGTAATTTAGCCGATCACGTTCTTCGGGAGAAAGATCTTTCTGCGCTTTGTAATAGTCATCGTGTCGCAACACCGACACTTGACGGTCAAACTGCACGGCGATGTTTTCGGTGAGCGTGGTTTTGCCACTTCCCGAACCGCCTGCAATACCAATAATCAATCTGTCTTTCATAGTAGGACTCCTTTCGTTTAGCGGGATGGGACAGAAGAACGGTCAATAACTGCAAAAATCAGGGGTTGTTTGGGAGGGGCGTTCTCGTCCAATGAGAGGCCGGAGAGAACGCAGTTGGCGGCTTCCTCCAAAGTGTTTTCCCGCTCGGTGTAAAGTGTGGCGATCACTTCGCCTGCCTTTACAAAATCGCCGGTTTTCTTGTGCAAGTAGATACCTGCCCGCGGATCGATGACCGAATCGGTGGTCTGTCTGCCTGCACCTAAAATCATAGCGGCAGTGCCGATCATCTCGGCATTGCAGGCGCGAATATAGGCATCGCAAGGGGCAAGGACTGTTTGCGTATATGGCGCATTTCCAAACAGAGCGGGATCTTTGGCGTAGGCTACGTCACCGCCTTGGGCTTGGATCCAATCGCAGAATTTGGCATATGCTTTTCCGCTGTACAAATGGTCTTCTGCGATCTTGCGTGCTTCTGCGAGATCGGTCTTGCAGGAGAGGGCGATCATATGAGAGGCGAGCGTTAAACAAACGGTGCGAAGATCATCGGGACCGCCGCCACGAAGCACTTCGATGGCTTCGGTGACCTCCATGGCGTTGCCGATGGCGTGGCCCAAAGGAATGTCCATGTTGGTGATCACGGCGGCGATGCTTCGCCCGTGCGCAAGTCCGATTTGCACCATGCTTTGAGCAAGGGCAGTTGCATCTTCGGGCGTGCGCATGAAGGCGCCGCTTCCGCATTTGACGTCCAAAACGATGGATCGAGTC
>JAZRGI010000252.1:0-6220 GCA_045644105.1 Eubacteriales bacterium
CGCACCTGCCGTACGGCAGGTGCGCTTTTTGTTAGTTTGGAAACGCGTTCTCGATTAAGCGTCCCACTCGATTACGTTTCCTTCGCCAAGTGCAGTGGGATCCTGCAACAAGGAGGTTGCGATAACGTCCTCGGAGGAAAGCATTACGATTTCCATTTCGGGAAGTGTGTAGATATTCTTCATTTCGTTATTCTCCTTTCGTTCTCCGGAGGTTATGATTACTCATACGTAATCATGTACTCAGGCAGGTAGTTGCCCTCTGCATCGGTCGCAATCATCGAAACGACAACCGACTCACCGTCCCACTGTGCGGCGGGGATGTTTTTTACGGTAATCGCGAGAAGCACGAATCCCTCCTCGGACTCCGCAACCATATCGCCCGCATAAACCGAATAGTAGCAATCCACCTGATGGTTGTTCAGCTTAAAGGTTTTGGTGGTGCCATCCTTAAGGGTGTAGTCAAGAGTGATCTCCAGATTGGCAACACTTGCAAGCTTTTCCTCGTTGACGGTAATGATGATACGGTTGAGAAGCTTATCACCGTTTTGTGCAACCTGCGTGTATGCCGTCGCATTGCCGACTTCCGCCTTGATAACGTCAACACCCTTGATATCGTTGGAATAGAAAGCATCGGACTTCAAAGGATCTACCTTATATACAACGTCACCGCCGATTTTGGCGCGAGCATCGACACCGATCGTCTGACCAAAATAATATTCCTCGGGAATACCGTACTCCTTCTGTGCCTCTGCAAGAGCGTATGCAAGCTCACCGTTGTAGGGATCGTGAGTCAAGCTTGAAATTACAACGGAATTTTTAGCGGTAGAATTGGCGTCAAATACCATTCCGCCATCCCAAATGTCACACACCCATGCTTTGCCGAACGATCCGCACAGGATCTTTGCGTTGTTGTCGCAACCGTAGTCAAAGAAGAAGCGAACCTGGGAATCAGACTTTGTACTTGCGACGTAACCGCCAATGTCCAGTTCACTCATGATCAACATATCGGTATCGCAATTGTAAAAGAGGACTTCCGCAGGACGGCCGCCGCCGACGCAGGAAATAAACGCCGTTGCCCAACCGCGTCCCTTGCGGTTTTCACTGATATCAATATAGGTACCCGAAGACGTGCAATCGGACAACTGCAAAATACCCTCGTACGTCCACATCATACCAACGTATATGCCGATACTGTCCTCTGCGATCTTGAGAATATCAACGTCCGCCGTGCAGCCGGACCAATAGACACCGATAGGAAGCCATTGGTTTTCGATCATACCTACATATACGGCGCACTGCGTACCGTTTGTAAAGCAATAGTTACCGGTTGCATTACACATAGTGAAAACAACGTCCATGTAATATTGTGTAACGTATCCGACGAAGCCGCCGCTCTTACCTCCGGCAAACGTGAAATCTCCGTTGAGGTTGCAATTGAAAAAGCGCAGCCCCATCTGTGAATGTCCCACAAAGCCGCCGCATTGGTTTCCGGTAGCATTGTAGTTTGCATTCAGGGTAACGCCGTTAACTGTAATTACAGCGCCGTTAAACTCACCGTTGCTCTGGACCCCGTTAGCAGTGTAACCAAACAGGACACCGCACTTGTCTGCCGTAAAGTTACAGGTTGCGTTGATGGTAAGATTGTTGATGGTGTGCGTTCTCCATGTTGCCGAGGGGAACAAGCCCGCACCCTGGATTCCAAAATTCAAAGTCATGTTATTCAAGGAATAACCGTTGCCCTCAAGAAAGAAATTGTGAAGCTTAAATACGCCGCCACCTTCATCCGCTCCTCTGATAACCGCAACCTGATAGGGATTGGTAGAATTGTAGGGTGCCAGATTGACGCCACTGAAATCAAGGTCTGATGCAAGAATAAAGTTTGCGGAATACGCCGGCGAGTATTCGGTACCAACTGTGCCCGCATCATCCATTGCGAGGAATTGATCAACCGTACGGACAACAAGATAGTTTATGCCATTATAGGTAACAACGTCGTAAATCTTACCGTTTCTGACCTCTGTTCGCCCGGTTTGTCCTTGCGCGGGAATCTCCACGGGATGCTCGGAAGATTGCGGGTTGACATCAACCGCAAAGGTGGGTACTGTCAGCATTGCCGAAAGCATTGCCAACGTCAAAATGATTGCTAAAATTCTTTTCATGGTTCTCCTCCATTGATAAATTCCCACACACAAAATGGCTTTCGTAAGGGTTATCTACATTTTAGCATACTAAAGTATTGTTGTCAATACTGAAAAAAACATAAAAAAGCACTTTTTGTCATGATTAAGAACTTTTTGGGGCGGTGTTCAAAAAAATTTACAAACGCACAAAAACAAAAAAACGCAACCTGCGGAAACAGCGGGCAGAGAGGGACTCCGTCCACCGTTTCAAAGCGGCGGCGGTCTTTCTTTATATATAGAGTCTTCTATATATAAAACTCGATCCGCCGATCACCGCATACGCAAGGTTACGATGTAATATCCCGTATTATCGGGTGAGTTCTCGCATGAAAGAAATTGATTTGGAAGAAGAATCTCCTCCTCGGTACATCGAAGAATGAGATAATCCCCCGACACGTATCGAACACCGGGTGTCAACCGTTCAATATACTCCTCCAGAGTGATGCCCGCATCGCTTATGATCTTTGCGTGCGGCGCACCGACGTAGCGCAGATGCCACGGCTCGTACTCGATTCCCGTGACCGATTCCTTCCCCTTTGGATAACGAACGACGTAACCGTAATCGGCACAAATGCTATTAACGCGTCTTCCCGCGCGTGAGCGCAGAAAATCCTCGCCGTCAAAATGCGGTGCGTAAAGGTCAAGCGCAAGACCGCCTTCATGCTCACTGCATCCAACTGCCGCCGCAACGTCACTGCCGCTCGCTTCGTAAAGTTCTTTTTGCTCCTCGGCACTGCGGTAATCACTTGCAACATAGATGCGGACACCGGTTCTATCCTGCACGCCGTCACGCATTGCAATATAACCGTCCAACATCAAGGGATGCATCCGCGCGCCGTTGTATTCGATCAGTACCGGGGTAAAATCGCTCGGCAAGGGGTGGGCTTCATTGATCAACATCAATGCGTACGACTCGGTCGCACCCGCCTCCACCAATTCGTCAAGCCGCCAAAGTCGGCATTCCCTCGGTTCGGTATCCTCCGCGATGGCAGGCTCTCCGCGATGTGACCAACTCCAAAACAAGGGATACCACCACTCGCCGTGATAGACAACCGTTCCGCCCGCGCCGAGCAAAACGGCACACGCCAGAAGAAGGCAAAGCCACCCAAAAAGCTTTTTTTGCCTCATACAGCAAAGCCTCCGTCAACCCCCAGGATCTGCCCCGTGACAAACGCCGCGTCGTCCGATGCAAAAAAGGCGATCGCCTTCGCAACCTCCTCGGCACTGCCCATGCGGCATAGCGGGGTTTCGTTGCAAAGTTGTTGTTTGGTTTCCTCATCAAGAGCTGCGTTCATCTCGGTATCGATCACGCCTGGCTCAACGCAGTTTACGGTAATGTTGGAGGGGCCCAATTCTTTGGCAAGCGCCATCGTCATGCCGCGCAAGCCCGATTTGGAGGCCGAATAATGCACCTCACACGAAGCGCCGACCTTGCCCCACATCGAACCGACGTTGATGATCCTGCCGTACTGTTGTCGGATCATATAGCGCGATGCCTCGCGGCAGGTGTAAAACGCGCCCGAAAGATTGGTGCCGATCATATTCTGCCAATCGGCATCGGTGATATCGGAGAGTAGCTTGATCTGCGCCACTCCCGCGTTGTTTACCAGAACGTCGATGCCGCCAAGCAACTCCGCCGCCCGGTCAACCGCTCGGCGTACCGCATCGGGATCGGATACGTCCACCCGAATCGCCGTGGCTCCACACGCGGCGCAAAGCGCCTCTGCCGCTTCCTCGGCATTCCGATAAAAGAACACCACGCGATCCCCGCGCGCACAAAACAACCGCACGCACGCCGCGCCAATGCCACGCGAGCCTCCCGTTATCAATATCTTCATCATTTATATGGCCCTTTCCTGTTGTTATTCGTCTGTGTCGTTAACAAGATAAAATGCGCCGCCGTCGCTCGCAAAGACGATCTCTCCGTACCGATCTTTGCGAAGCACGCGAACGTTTGCTTGCTCAAGCAACGTCAGAACTTCGCTTGCCGGATAACCGTAAAGATTGTTCGTTCCGCAAGCAATCACGGCATAGCGCGGAGCAACGCACTCCAAAAGCTCCTCGGAGGTGGCGGTAGCAGAACCGTTTCGTCCGATTGCCAAAAAGGAACTGCGCAAAACCGTTTTGTCGTACGTCTTGCAGATCGTGCGCTCCTGCTCCCGGGAAAGCTCGCCCATCAATATCGCGCGATCGTCACCGTACGCCACCTGCAACGCCATGCAATCCTCTTCCCCGTTCAAGAGAGGAAACAGGACACTTACGACGGCACCGCCGAGCCGAAAGGCACTCCCCGCGTCGGCACGGCGCAACAGTGTCTTTTCACGGTCGATCGCAAGATCGAGCCGCTTGGTGCTTTCGTTTTCCTCAAACGAGCCGTTAAACCAAACCTCTCCTACCGAAAAGGCACGCAACACGCCGTCGCCACCTCCAACACGGTCGGGATCGGGACTCGTAAACACCACAAGCGCAAGCTCGCGCACACCAAGCTCTTGAAGATAGGCGCAAAGCAGACCTTCGCTTCCTTCTCCGCCCGCATCGATCAGAATATCCCCCTGCTCGGTACGAATCAGAGCGGAATCTCCCTGCACCACGTCCAAAAAGTGGATGCGAAAGGCGGCTTCCCGCGTCTTCTTCTGACATCCGCACAATGCAAGCCCGCACAGAAACGCCAGAAACGCGGCAAGCAACCGAATTGTGGGAACGGTATGCCACCGCTTACTTCTATGCATCAAAGCATCTTCAGAACCGCCTCGTAGCGATTCATCATCCAAGTGTACGCCTCATCCGAGAAGTGGCGGTTTGGAGTACCGTTCTTCACCATTCCCTCATCCATCCACGCAAGGTGCGCGGGATGTTGGAAGGAAATGCCGATATTGTAGTAGTTGTTGAAGCAAGGAATCGAATGACGGTGGCATACCTCCTCCATTGCCTTAACATAGTCAAGATCGGTCAGCCCGATGGCGTTTTGGCTATCGTAGCGATGGTAGTTGGTCATAAACAGGATCTTGGCTTTGGGATACTTCTCGATCAAGCCGTCGATCAGTTGATTGACCGCGCCCTTAAAGGTGTAGGGATCGGTGGAGAAATCCTCTCCGATCGGAATCGAAAGACGCTTATCGTTGGCACCGCCAAGCACGACGACGTAGTCTGCCTCGGGATGCATATCGGCATAACGGACACACATCGGAACCTGATCCTGTTGGTCGGTGCAGGCGATCGAGTTGCCGTTGATGCCATAGTTGTAGACCTGCATAGAGTGCTTCTCGGCAAGCTTGTTTACCCAGGTCGCCTTGTTGCCAAGACCGCTTCCGTGAATCAAACTGTCGCCCAGGGCAACAATGGTTTTGCCGTAAAGAATGTCGTGTTCCATTTTTTATTCTCCTTTATGTACGTCTTAATATTTGATATATCAATACCATCACAATTATAGCCGTTCTTTTGCGTTTTGTCAATAGATTTTGCGGCGGTTGCCCATGTTTTGGTCTTTTTTCTTCTATTGATAAAAAAATCATAACAAAAAAAATCAAAAAACTATTGACACGGCATGACAAATATGGTATAATATCGAATTGGTACGGGCAAAGCCCGTCTCTCTGCCATGCAAAAAAAGTGAAACAGCATGGTCGAATAGTCCATAGGGAGGTGTAAAACATGGAAAAAGTAATCAACTCTTATGAAGGCATGTTCATTGTAAGCCTTGCAAACGGCGAAGACGCTGCAAAGGCAACTGTGAGCAAGTTCACGGATCTGGTAGCTGCCAATGCGGAAGTTGTCAAGATCGATGACTGGGGCAAGCGTCGTTTTGCTTATCCGATCGAGGATATGAACGAGGGCTACTACACTGTCGTCACCTTCAAGAGCGAGGGTAATTTCCCCGCAGAGCTGCAGCGCTTGATGAACATTGATGAAACCGTGCTGCGCGCAATGGTTCTTCGTCTTGAGTGCGACGCTGTTGCTTGCGAGGAAGCTCCTGCTGAGGAAGCAGTTGCTGAAGAGGCTCCTGCAGAAGCAGACGCAGAGTAATCTGTAATTCCCCCGTA
>JAZRGI010000253.1:0-6069 GCA_045644105.1 Eubacteriales bacterium
AAGCTTGAAGCCTACCGTCCCGATCAACCTCTGATGTGCGGTGAGTATTGGTGCGGTTGGTTTGACCACTGGTTTGAGGCGCATCACGTTCGTCCCGCAGACGACGTGGCAAACGAATTTAAGCAGTTCCTCGGCATGGGCGCGTCCATCAACGTTTATATGTTCCACGGCGGCACCAACTTTAATTTCTGGAACGGTGCAAACTACCATGACTTCTACGCCCCCACCATCACCAGCTACGACTACAACTCGCCCCTGAGCGAGTCCGGCGACCGCACCGAGCTTTACTACTGTATGCGCGACACCGTCAAGGAGCATCTCGGCTCGGTTCCCGAATTGACCGCAACCGACAGTGAAAAATACGCTTACGGTGAGTTGAAGATGACCGAAAAGGCAGACCTCTTTGAAAATCTGGAGCGCATCTCCAAGCCCATCCACTCTCGCCTGCCCAAGTATCAGGAAGAGATCGGACAGGCGTTCGGTTACACCGTATACCGTTCTACCGTAGAAGGCCCCCGCAGTGATTGGAAACTGCACATCGAGCAGGTACATGACCGTGCGCAGGTCTTTATTGACGGTGAGCATAAGGTGACCTATGAGCGTTGGAATATGCCCAAAGAGGAAGATTCTACCGTTGACGTCGCTATGGGATTTGGTGAGAGCCGCGATATTGACATTCTCCTTGAAAACATGGGACGTGTCAACTTTGGCCCCAAGCTCTTTGACCACAAGGGATTGAAGGGCATCCGCTTCCAGGGACAGTACCACATGGGTTGGGATATGTATCCCCTGCCGATGGAGGACGAGCTGGATGCGTTGGTATTCGAGCCGGTTGGTGACGTTGATAGCATCAACAAGCCCACCTTCCTGCGCGGCACTCTGACGGTTGAGGGTACGCCCAAGGACACCTTCCTGCGTCTTGACAACTTTACTAAGGGATTTGTAAAGGTCAACGGCTTCAACATCGGTCGTTACTTTACCCCCGCAGGCCCGCAAAAAACACTTTACGTTCCCGCTCCCTTCCTCAAAGAGGGTGAAAACGAGATCATGGTGTTCGAGTCCGACGCCGCAAACGGTCTTTCGGTCGAATTCTGCGATCAACCCGATCTCGGTTCGGATTTCCAAGTCCGTCAAAAATAACCTCTCACCGTCTGTTTCGTGATTGGACAAGGACGGATCAAACAAACCGACGGTTGTCCGTTTCTCTTATCCATACCACTCGGATTAAAAATGATGGAGGTGTGTCCCTGCGGACACACCTCCGATTTTGATTGATTCCAAGCTTCAAACTGGCGATTCGTTGGTTTTTTTTCGTCTTTTCTGTTGAAAAACGGCGTAATTTGTGGTACAATAATAAAAAAGCTTTTCGTCACCGTGACGGGAAAGGATCTATGATGAAAAAAAGAATTGTGGCTTGTGTCTGTTGCCTTTTGATGTTATTCGGTTGTGCTTCCTGCGCCAAAGAACGTCACGACCTGCTTTATTCGATCGAACAAGGCGATCTGACCTACTGCGCGCGCGGAACCAATATGCGCCCAAAGCAGATCGTGGTCAAGCGAGGTGAAGAAATTCTCTTTGCGCAAAAGGTCAAGGTAGATTCCGACGTCGGCACACGCGGCGGCAATTACGGCTTGACGGTTCTTGATCTTAATTTTGACGGTGTCGACGACGTGATGATTGCCAATGCCGTTTACGGCGACTGCGTGTCCTATCTTTGTTGGTTGTGGGATGCGCAAGCCAACACCTTTGTGCAATCCGAATCGCTTTCGGGACTTTGCAACGTGAGCACCAACCCCGAAAAGAAAGCCGTGTTCGCCTTCTCCCACACCTTTGAACGCGAGCATGCCTATCTCGATGTCCCCGAAACCAGCATCACCTCCGATATCACCACCAAATACGTATGGGTTGGCGGCGAGTTGGTTCCCGACGTGCAGATCTCTCTGATCTATTATTCCGAAACCGATATGTACTGCCTATCGGTTGCCTACTACGACACCCAAACCAAGCAGTTCAGCATCGACAACACCAAAGAAGATTGGATCAAATCCTCCGAAATCGACGAATACGATTTGAGCGAGTTGTATTATTTCAAATAACCCCATCAAATAAACGGCGACCGCAGTATGACGTCTTTAACAGACTTCATGCTACGGTCGCCTCGTTTTTATTATCACTTCTTTTTCACTACGTAAAGATCTCCGCCTTTGGAGGTGATGCTATAAGAATACGCGCCGTCGCCAATGCGGTAGCGGCTACCCTCGTGCGTACAGATCATATCCGAGATCACGCTTCCCTTTTCGTTCCAATCAAAGGAAAAGGAGGCATCGTCAGGCAGAACCAAGCGCACGTCGCCGCTCTTGGTCGCAATACTGACTGCATTGGGGCAAAGAGCGCTTTCCACGGTCACCTTGCCGTATTGGGTAGAAATGCTGACCGCGCCGCCAATATCGGCGCCAAGCGTCACGTCCCCGCTCTTTCCCGAAAGTGTTGCCGTTTCAAAGGCACAATTCTCGGTGAGAAGCCAACCCGAAACCGACGAAAAAACAAAGCTTTCGGCACGTACGCCGCTCACCTTGACGTTGGTGGAAACACCTTCGACACGCAAAAGCGAAAGATTCTCCATCATCTGTTCGGGAATGCGCAGGATCAACTTTTTTTCACGGTTTCCCGAACCAACACCGAAAAACCATGAGGATTTGCGGTACTTGATGCTCACCGTTCCGTCCTCGCTCACACGCCAACGCACCTGTGCCGATTCGGGAAGCTCGCCTTCTGCGATCTCGGTCAGGGACGGGTAGCGATCCTGACACGCCACCACCTCGACCTCGCCGTCGATCCAATCGACTTCCATGCGATCGAGCGCGAGTACGGAAATGCTTCCCTCTCCAACGGTATATCCCTCCTCGTCGTATCGGTAATCACGCCAACCGAAAGACCATTTGCCGTCGGCAACAAGTGCATTGAGAATACCGATGACGATGGCGCCCGCTACCAACACGCCAATCACGGCGCATACGTACGTCCATATTTTTTTATAATCAAACATAATCAATTTCACTCCTTTTTCCCATCAACGCAACCGACCGAGCTTATCGGCGGTGATCACGTTTTCAAGGGTATAAACGATCAACGCGCGGTCGGCACCGTACGTCTTTACAAACGCGCTCAAGTCGGTGTAATCGTTGCGCACCGATGACAGATTGAGAAGTACAAGATCAAAATGCTGTGCCAGAAAGGGTGCCAACGCGTTGGCAAAGCTATCCTTTAAAAGCAATAACGTCTGTCGTTCCGTCCCCTCGCCCGTAACGGTAACGACGTCGTGCGTACCGTCTAATAATACCGAATACTTGTCCTTTTTGTCAAGATACGAGTAACTGTAAAATCCATCCAACTCGCGTCCGTCGGCAGTGACGGTAAAGGTGTCCTCGTTGCCAAGCAACCAGATCTCCAGACTGTCGGGATCAACCTGCTTCATGCCGCCCGCCGACCACAACGTACCGTAAAATTCTTCGGAAAGAATCTGTCTTGAAAATGCCTCCATGGGAATGATCTCGGATTCCATCCCGAACGAGCGCATCAACTCCGCATAGGCATAATAAGCACCGAGCGCCGTCCAATGGTGGTCTGTGCGATAGTAGACCGCCTCGCCCGCATCGTAACGTAGGCGCATTTCGGGTACGGTTTCCACGTAGTCCACACCGTCACCGATCGATGCACGCACGGCTTCCAACAGGGCATCGCTCCCCTCTCTCGGATAGGCAAACGCCGATGCGGCAACGTCGATCGTCCGTCCCGTCAAAAGAACGGTAAGCGGAACGTCAAGCCGCTCGCTCACACGCGTCAAACCCTCACCCGCTTTGCGGATATTTTCGGCATCAAAACCGTCGCTATCGGCAATCACTCTGCCGTCCGCGCAACAAACGTCAAACAAACGGCGACCGAGTTGTTGGTTCTTTCCCAACAAAATGCCGTTGTTCTCACCCTTGAGAAGCAGGTTTTCCGAAACGCCCTTCAAGCCAACCAAGCCGTCGCGTGCGGGAAACTGATCGGCAAAATACTCGTTGATCTCACTCGAAAAGCTTCCGTCAAAGAGCCGCTCCCAGGTAAAGCGCGGAAAGGTGCGCAGACTTCGGTTCTCCTCGGCGGAAAAGCTTCGGTCGGGCAGAACCCAAAATCCGATCGAAAAGACGATCAGAAGTCCTACAAACACACAGACGGTGATGCAATTCATTTTGTTTTTCTTCATCATCATCCCCCCTTAAAACTGTGTGTAGGCAAACGGACTGAAGGTGGAATCCACCATATACGCCGTGCAAAGCAGAAGCGCCGCCGCACACAACATGGGCACCAGGGTGCCAAGACGCGGATAGCGGTCGATCATCCGTTTCCACAAACGCGCCGGCAGAGGCGTAGCTCCGATTGCCGCGATGAGCAACAGAGGCACCGAGCGCAACAACTGATAGAAAACGTTGGGCAAACCGAAACCAACCACACCGACACCAAAGAGCGCTCCAAAGCAGGCAAGCCCCTCGGCGGCATCGCCAAAGGAGAAGATCAAAAATCCAACCGTGACGATGGTCATGGTGTAAATATGGCGCAAAAATCTCGGCGTATGCTCCAAAAGCTTTAACAAAAACGCCTTTTCGGCAATGAGAATGACACAGAAATAGAGTCCCCACAACACAAAATTCCAATTTGCGCCGTGCCAAAAGCCTGTCAGAAACCAAACCACAAACAGGTTGAAGAACTGTCTTGAAAGTCCCTTTCGGTTGCCGCCGAGCGGAATATAGACGTACTCACGAAACCACGTAGAAAGCGAGATATGCCAACGCCTCCAGAATTCGGTGATACTGCGCGAAATATAGGGATAGTTAAAGTTCTCGGGAAAGTGGAAACCGAGCATTCTTCCAAGTCCGATCGCCATATCCGAATATCCCGAAAAATCATAGTACAGATGCAGGGTGAAGAAAATAACGGTGAGCCACGCGCCGAGTGTCGTCGCACCAAAGCTCGCAGATGCCTTAAAATACTCGTTCCCGGCAGCAAGCATATCCCCCACAAGCACCTTTTTGGAAAGTCCCACACAAAAGCGCGCAACACCAGACGCAAAATCGTCCATGCTCTCACGTCGGTCGGTCAGTTGCGTGTCCACGTCGCGGTAACGGACGATGGGGCCGGCAATGAGTTGCGGAAAGAGCGTGACGTAGGTGCCAAACGAGGTATAGCTCTTTTGCAATTCGCAGTCGTTGCGGTAGAGATCAATGGTATACGACATGATCTGGAAGGTGTAAAAGGAGATGCCGATGGGAAGCTTTAACCCCTCGATCGTTGGAATATTGACAAACGGCAAAAGCGAAAGGTTTTGGGCAAAAAAGTTGTAATACTTAAAAAAGAACAGGAACGAAAGATTGACAGCAAGCGACCATATCATGGCGTGCTTTGCGCGCTTTGGGTTTTGGATGCGGTTCTTCTCAATGAGAAAGCCAAAGAGATATGCCGTGGTGATGGAAAGCACCATCAAAAGCAGGTAGATCGGTTCTCCCCAACCGTAAAAAAGCAGACTGAAGACAAAAAGCACGATATTACGCCATTTTCGCGGCACCGCGTAGTAGCAAAGCAGTGTCAGTGGCAGGTAAGCAAACAAAAAGATCAACGACGAAAATACCACACTTTTTCTCCTTTCTCGATTGTCACGCCTTTGCAACGCGCCTATCATATATTATACAGTATCGGCATTTTTTTGTCAAGGAATTCCTGCCGTTGGAAAAGAAAATAAGTAAAAAAAGCGGGAGGGGGAACGGCGACCTGCGATAAAGCAGGTCTGCCGAACGATGTTTGCCCTCGCGGGCAAGTGGTGTCGGCTTCGCCTAATGATGTAGCCTTCGGCAATGATGTTGTGCCTTCGGCACAGTGGGCAAACATCACATCATTGCGACCATCGGGAGCAACATCATTACGAGCAAAGCGAGTAACATCATTTTTGCGTAAGCAAAAACATCTCTTGTTTACCACCCGAAAGTAAAAAACAGTGTAACACACTATACCTTGCAGGCAAGGAAGTGCGAAAAA
>JAZRGI010000254.1:0-7477 GCA_045644105.1 Eubacteriales bacterium
AGTCAGGACTCAAACGCGCGGTATTGTGCGGTGCGTATCGGGGGTATGGCGGGGTCGCGCGTTCTGCCAAATCCTTGCGGATTTGGGGAGCTTAACTCATTGCAGTATCATGAACAAAAGAACGGCATCATAAATGATACCGTTCTTTTGTTGGTGACCCATCGGAGAGTCGAACTCCGGACACCATGATTAAAAGTCATGTGCTCTGCCATCTGAGCTAATGGGTCGTCTTCACACCTAAATATTATAACATATTTAGGTGGGTTTGTCAATCCTTTTTTGATTTGTTAATATGTCAAAAATGTGCCGATATTTGTTATTCCAATTGTGCAAAAACGATATCTTTGTTAAGACTTTAGGCATCCTCTTATGTGAGTTGCCATTTTGTCTATGTTTTCCGGCAGGATAGAAGGGAGTGTTGGGGTATATTCTCCGTTGTCGATATCGTTTTCAAAAATTGATGCTCTCATAGATCGAACCACCATTTTATCAAAGAAGGGAAGTCCGTCCTTTTTCAAGGTTCCTCCAAAATAAAGTGTCTGTACCGAGTGCTCCAACACGTCCTTTGGAAACAGTTTTTCCAGATAGTACTCGTATTCATGTGCGTAGCCGCAACAGAGGAACAACGCCAACTTTTTTTGCAACAGAGTATCATGATGCTCTTTCAAAAAACGCGTGGCGGGGGGGAGCAGTTTTCCAAAGCGTACCGAAGAGCCGAAGACGACGACGTCGTAAAGATCTGGTTCCGGAGATTCTGTTTCAAGATTCACAAGTGTGACGTCGGCATGGTGCATCAAGCTTGCCAAACGTTTTGCGCAATCCGCGGTGCTTCCGTTTTTTGATGCGTATGCAATCAGAATTTTCATGCTGCCTGCCTCCTTTCTACGACACTACCCTTATTATACCACAAAACAAAGCTTTTTTCAACCTTATTCATAATTTTTTTAACCTCTTGCAAAGACCGATGGATGTTGACAAAAAAACGAGTTTATGCTATAATGATACATAATAGTATGCGCCAAAACGTGTGCGTTTGAGAACAGGAGAAAAAAGATGTCTGAGGCAGTGGATCAAAAAAAGGAATACGTACCACCGTTCCCCCAATTCGAAGGTGAAGTGACAGACTCCCTGTTGCAACTTTTGGATACCCGTTATGCCGCCTCGCTTGAAAGGGCACGGGACAGGCTGGAGGCGCGGCATCGGCGTGATGCGGCGTTTATCAAGCGCATGCGCAAGAATCGCTATACGCGTCTGTTTGCCAAAGGGATCGTGACACTGCGGCAGAGCGGCGTATGCTACACGTTTCGCCGAACGCTTAAGAAGTTGCGTGAGGGCAGTCGTATCCGTCTGCCGTATTATACCGATGCCGATTATGCGGCGCAACGCAATGCGGAATTTTCAAAAAACGTAAAATTCAGTATTCTCGTTCCTCTTTACAATACTCCCGATGCATTTCTTCGGGAAATGATAGGCTCGGTGCAAGCGCAGACATATGCCAATTGGGAGCTTTGTCTGGCGGATGGCAGTGATGCGGCACATCCCGACGTAGAGCGAACCGTGTGTGCTCTGGCGCAGAACGATGATCGCATTCGCTATTGCCGATTGGAGAAAAACCTCGGCATTTCCGGCAACACCAATGCCTGCATTGACATGGCGACGGGTGACTATATTGCGTTATTTGATCATGACGATCTTTTGCATCCCGCGGCACTTTACGAGGTGATATGTGCGATTTGCGAGTCGGATGCCGATTTTGTCTACACCGACGAGACAACCTTTGAAAGCCCGAACGTGGAGAAGATCCTCAATTCCCACTATAAGCCCGACTACGCGCCCGACAATCTGCGCGCCAACAATTACATCTGTCATTTTTCGGTATTCTCACGCGCTCTTTTGGAGAAGGTTGGAAACTTTTGCTCGCGGTACGACGGTAGCCAGGATCACGACATGATCCTTCGTCTGACCGCTGCGGCAAAGTGTGTGGTTCACATTCCGAAGATCCTGTATTTCTGGCGTTCGCACCCTCTGTCGGTTGCCATGGACATCGACTCCAAGGGATATGCGATCTCTGCGGGACAAAACGCCGTAAAGGACAGTATTTCACGCATGGGATTGAGTGCCGTTGTAGAAAGCTCCCCTGCGTTTCCCACGATCTACCGTGCCCGTTACGCTTTGGAGAGCCGTCCGCTTGTCAGTATTGTGATTACGGTCAACGGCAACGTCGCTCGTCTTTCCCGTTGTATAGGAGCCATCCTTGCCGTAACGACCTACCGTCCGTTTGAGATCATAATTGCCAATACCGATGGCTCGACTCCGGCGATCCGGACGTATTGTGAGAAGCTTTTGTCTTTTCCGTTCTTTCGGGTTTGTCGCAGTGACGGGGCGTTGGCGGCTTCGGCGCGCAAGAACGAGGCGGCGCGTATGGCACACGGCGAATATTTGTTGTTTGTTGAAGACGATACGCGTCTGATAACGCCCGATTGGATTGAGGAGCTTCTTTCTTATGCGCAACGGTGTGACGTAGGTGCGGTCGGTGGAAAACTCTATTATCCCGATCAAACCCTGCACTGCTCCGGAACGGTTCTCGGCTTTGGTGCCGACAAGGTTGCCGGAACGGTCTTTCACCGTATGCCAAAGTCTGCGGACGGTTATATGGGCAGGCTCTTTTACGCGCAAAATTATACAGCGGTCTCGGCTTCTTGTATGATGATCTCTGCTGCCGATTTTTGGTCGGTTGGGGGCTTTGATACGGCGTTTGAAACGAATTATTACGACACGGATATTTGTATGCGATTGCGCCGGCTCGGAAAGTTGACCGTTTGGACGCCCTTCTGTGAATTGACGCGCTATTGCTCCAAACGTCTGCGCAAAAATCAAAACGGAGATGCAGACCGTTTCCGTCAACGTTGGCAAGAGGCGATCGATAAGGGCGATCCTTATTACAATCCCAATCTGACCTGTGGCGGTTCGGGATTTGATATTCGGAAATAAAATCACTGTGAACACCGTAAACGTTACCGCTTTGATCGGATGAAAGGTGCTGAAAATGTCTGTTTATTACGTCGATCCAATATACGGAAACGATGCCAACGAAGGCATCACAGAGGGGGCTCCAAAGCAAAATTACGAGGAGATCGTACTGATGCCCGGGGATTGCCTGCTTTTTAAGCGCAACTCGTTCTTCCGTGGCGTGTTGAAAATGACGGGCGGTACGGAAGCCGCTCCGATTACCTACGGTGCCTACGGAGAAGGAGAACGTCCCACTTTTTGCGGTTCGGTTGATCTGAGTGCCGCATCCTGTTGGTTGCCGACCGATCGAGAGAATATATGGCAGTGCGCGGTGGAGGTGCCCACCGACGTCGGTAATTTTATCTTCAATGATTCCGAATGCACCGCGACCATGCGATGGGAACGGGACGCGCTTTGCGGACAGGGGGATTTTTACGATTCGCGTTTTGGCGAATGTTGCGAGAGCGGCAATCACCGTCCCACCTCCCAACAGGAACTACTGCTATATTCGGTGGGAAATCCTGCCCGAGTTTATTCGCATATTGAGGCGGCGGTCTACGGTGAGCGGTGGCTTGGCAAAATGCAGAGCTATCTCACGATCGAAGGTCTGCGATTTATCAACGGCGGCGTACACGGACTTGTGGCAAGCGGAGATACGAAAAACGTGGTGATCCGCAATTGTTGTTTTGAAAATATCGGCGGTTGCGGTTGGTCGCGCAAGGAGCGGATCCGCTTTGGAAATGCCATTGAGTTCTGGGTAGGGGCAGAGAACGTATTGATCGAAAACAATTCTTTTCGCAATATTTACGACTCCTGCGCTACGCATCAGGGCTTGGATTACGTGACGCCTCCCGCAAGAAATTTTCACGTTCGGAACAACCTGTTCGATACCTACAGTATGGCGGCGTTTGAATATCGCGCCCAGATGATGATCGATTCCTCCTTTACGGGGAACCTTTGCAAAAACGCGGGGCGTGGATTTGGAATGCTTGGAGAGAAACTTCCGCGCAGATCCGAAATATGGCCGCAACCCATGGGACATCACATTTTCCTATGGCGTATCTGGTCGGCTCCCGAAGGCGGAAGCCTATTGATTGCCGACAATACGTTTGTGGATGCGCCAAGCGGAGCGGCGGTATATTCGATCATTTGTCCGGAGGCGGAGGCGCAGATCACATTCCGTTCCAATCGCTATGAGGGAGAGTATCTGATGAAGGCGTTTTTTGGTGGCAAGGAAACCGTGCTTACATAAACCAAAAGACTGTTGCAGGAAGCAGAAACGTTTTTTGAGTAAGACGAAACCCCGCCGTAATGCACAAGTCGGTTTTTAACGGACTTGTGAATTACGGCGGGATATTTATTTTCTTGAAGTCAACTTTTCTTGCAAAAATATGGATAAGAATTGACAAGGGCGCAAAAAAATGTTATAATAAAATATTCAGATCGACGTTTTGCGGGGAGGTGACACGCATGGATGAAAATGAAAAGAAGCGCAGGGAAGCGGAACTGGATCGGTTTTGGGATGTTGACGCACTATTGCCCAAAAAGTGCGCTGTGCATTATACTGCCGACACGGAGGCGGTTGACGTGGTGATCGAGCCGCTTCGTCCGACCGTTGGTACGTCGGCTTCTGCGACGCGCACCGAGTCGATTCCGCAAAGCTCCGACAACGTCAAGCCGCGCTTTATTCCACCGCATACCGCCGAGGAGTTTTCCAATGCTCCCGTGCCCGACGAGGAATATATCCCCGACAATGCCCTGATCCACAAGGTTCGTGTTTTTCGTTGGAAGAGCGATTACCGTTATTACGAGAGTTTTGTCCGTGACGCGGTTCGTTTGTTTTCTGTGAAGGGCGTTGCCTGCCCTCGCGTTTCGTTCTTTTCTTACGTACCGCAGTATTCGCAGATGTCACGCCCGCAATTGGAGTGGTATCTTTGGTGGCGTGAAAATATCCGAAACGGCATCTATATGGACACCGACTACAGTTATATTTTGTTGTACGTCTATGAAGTGATCAATCTTTCCGATCGGATGAATGCCTCCGAGGCGCAAAGCGCGCTTTGCAACGTTTGGGTCCGGTACCGCGACAGTTACGGTAAGTTGGATAGCTATCTGCCCGAATGGATCTGCGATTTCAGTCTGATTCACCGTTTGGCGCCGCCAAAGGCTTGCACCGGGAAACTGCTTGGTGCGGTCATGCAACACTGCACCTTGAAGGAGTTTTACGTTCCCGCCGACGGTGGTGACGTTTACGTTCGTGCGATATTGGCATTTTGTTCGAATTACGATTACAGGAAAAGCAAGTTTTACGGTGACGAGCGGAAGGACGTTTTTGACCGTGCGGTTTTCGGTGCATTGCGGACGTTGGTGGAAAAGACCAGTGAAAACGGTCGGCTCTTTTCCTGCATCGGCATGGATGATAACCGTCTGATACGCGATGCCTATAACGGCGCCGTTTGTTCCTACCGTATCAAGCGACGGATCGAGGTGGAGTTCTGCTCCTTCTCACGTTCGCACGAGTTGCGCTATTTTATTACCGACGTGGTCAAGCACGTTGAAAACCGTGTCAGAGGTGCGTTGGGAATTCGCTCGCGGTTGAGTGTTTACGCGCTTTCCACACCCATGAGGGCGATTCTTGACGAATATCTTGACAACGCGTTGCCCAAACGCGTTCATGAAGATCGCAAAGGAAAGCAGGATTCTGTTTCGCAACCTTACGAAAAGCTCTATGAACCCGTACAAAAAGCGCTTTCTCTGTCCGATGCGGCAGAGATCGAAAAGAATTCGTGGGAGACGACCGAACGCTTGGTGGATGCATTTATCCAACCCGATGAGCAGGACGAGGACGCGTCGGTTGCGGTACCGGTTTCACCCTTGCCGTCGATTGCTCCCGTCTTGCTGTTCCCGCCGATGCAGAGTGCGGACGGTGGTAAGGATACGGACGGTGTACTGATCGATGCACTGCGCGAGTATACCGATTTTCTGCGTTCCGCATATCATGAAGATGCCGCAGGGCAGAAAAATGCCGCACGGACGTTGGGGTTGCCGACCGAAGTTGTGGCAGACCGTATCAACGAGCTTGCCGTCGAGCATATGGGTGATATTTTGTTAGAAGAAAGCGATTGCGGTTTTACCGTGGTCGGGGACTATCGGGAAACACTGACGGAGTTGACCGAATTGGGATAGTTGAAGAAAGGATAAAAATATGGAATACAATGAGCAATATCAAATTCCGAAGGTTCCGAAAAGAATTTTGAATTCGCTTTTGGCATCGGTTTCGGCGGGTGTCGTTCCTCGCAGTGGCGCTCCCTACATCGCCATTGGACGGAAGGATGAGATTTCGGCGTTATTGTCGGATCTGGAAGCGGTTAACGAGGGCGGCGGCTCGATGCGTTTTCTCATCGGACGATATGGCAGCGGTAAAAGCTTTTTGATCCAATTGATCCGAGGTTATGCGTTGGAGCGCGATTTTCTGACGGCGGATGCCGACCTTTCTCCCGAGCGCCGTTTGTACGGAACGGGCGGAAGCGGCGTTGCAACCTATCGTGAACTGATGAAAAATCTGGCGTCGAAAGCTTCTCCCGACGGAGGTGCGTTGCAACGCATCATCGCGCGTTGGATCAACGAACTGCAAAACAACGTGGTCGCATCGGGCATTTCTCCCGACGATGCCGGTTTTTCGGACGCCTTGAACCGTGCCGTATTGGAAACGCTTCGTCAAATGGAGTTTTTGGTCGGTGGGTTTGATTTCTCGCGTGTCGTTACCGAATACTATCGTGCCTACACGGCGGGAGACGACGAAAAGAGAAGCGCGTGTCTGCGTTGGCTCAGGGGTGAATATGCCACCAAAACCGAGGCGCGTCATGATCTTGGCTTTTCGGTTTCGGTCATCATTGGTGACGATAACTGGTATGATTTTCTCAAGCTTTGGGCGTCGCTTGCAAGGAGTATGGGCTACCGAGGTTTGGTGGTGTTTATCGATGAGTGTGTCAATCTTTACAAAATATCGCACCGTGTCAGTCGTGAGAACAACTACGAAAAGATCCTTTCGATGTTTAACGATACCCTGCAGGGAAGAGCGCCGGGACTTGCTTTGATTCTTGGCGGTACGCCTCAATTCCTGGAGGATACGCGTCGAGGTCTTTTCAGCTATGAGGCACTCAGAAGCCGTCTTTGTGACAGTCGCTTTGCATTGGAAGGTTTTAAAAATCTGATCGGCCCCGTCATTCGCCTGCGCCGTCTGTCTGACGATGAGTTGTTTGCTCTGATCAGTCGTGTGACCAAGCTTTACGCGCAGAATTACGGAAGTGAGCCGCGTGTGACGCAGGAGCAAATGGTGGAATTTTTGCAGATCTGTCTTGGTCGCGCGGGTGCCGACAGTATGATCACGCCGAGAGAAATGTTGAGAGATTACATGACGGTGTTGAATATTCTGATGCAAAATCCAACCGCAACCTTTGAGCAGGTG